>SLMR01000390.1 GCA_007133445.1 Aquisalimonas sp.
CCCAGCTTGCGCAGCGCGTGGGCCAGTTGCCGGCTGCGACGTGCGGCGTCGCGATAGGTGTAACGGTGCAGGTCGCCCTCCACCGTCCGCGAGACCACTTCCTGGTCCGGGAAATTGCTGGCCGCGTACTCGATGATCTGCGAGATCAGTAGTGGCCGGTCCATCATCATTCCGCGCATCGTCTCCTCCTGCTTGATTGGTGGTTGTGATGCTGCAGTGTCGCGCCCTGGCGGTGTTGACACAACCACCGCTAACGCTGTGACCGCACGCTGTCGTATGGATTCCCCGACGCGGTATGGCCGGGGACTTTCCAAGGTTAGCGTGAGACGGCTACCCGTGGCATGCTCCGCGTTGATCAAAAGAGGAGAAGTGACTCATGACGGACCTGGAGACATTCCGCCGGGAGACCCGCGAGTGGCTTGAGGCCAACTGCCCGGAGAGCATGCGCACCCCCATTACCAGTGACGATGACGCCTGCTGGGGCGGGCGCAAGTGGGTGTTCAAGAGCGAGGATCAGCGCCTGTGGCTGGAGCGCATGGCCGAGCGTGGCTGGACCGCTCCCGACTGGCCCAGCGAGTATGGCGGTGGCGGTCTGAACAAAGCGCAGGCGAAGATCCTGCGCGAAGAGATGGCGCGCATCAGCGCGCGACCGCCGCTGAACAGCTTCGGCGTGTGGATGATCGGCCCGGCGATTCTCAAATTCGGCTCCGAGCAGCTCAAGCAGCAGCACCTGCCGCCCATCGTCCGCGGCGAGATCCGCTGGTGCCAGGGCTACAGCGAACCGGGGGCCGGCTCCGACCTGGCCGGGCTGCAGACCAGGGCCGAGGACAAGGGGGATCACTTCATCGTCAACGGCCAGAAGATCTGGACCTCCTACGCCGACAAGGCGGACTGGATGTTCTGCCTGGTGCGCACCAATCCGGACGTGAAGAAACAGCAGGGCATCAGCCTGGTGCTCTTCGACATGGAAACCCCGGGTGTGTCCACCCGCCCCATCACCCTGATCTCCGGCAGTTCGCCCTTCTGCGAGACTTTCCTGGACAACGTGCGCGTGGAGAAGGACCAGGTCGTGGGCGAAGTGGACCAGGGCTGGACCATCGCCAAGTATCTGCTCACCCACGAGCGCGAGATGATCGGCGGTTTCGGCCGCACGGCGGCGGGCAGCAAGACCCTGGCCGAGCAGGCCGTGGACGCCATCGGCCTGGAGGGCGGTCGCCTGGCCGACGACATGCTGCGCAGTGAAGTCGCCCAGTGGGATCTGGACGCCCGCGCCTTCGAACTCACCGCCGAGCGGGTCAGCGCGGAAGCCAAGGCCGGTCAGGGTGTGGGCGCCGCATCGGCCATGCTCAAGTACTACGGCACGGAGCTGAACAAGCGCCGCCAGGAGCTGCTCATGGCCATGAACGGCAGCAATGCCCTGGTCTGGGAGGGCAAGGGCGCGCAGGCCGGGCAGCTGCCTCGGCACTGGCTGCGCTCCAAGGGCAACTCCATCGAGGGCGGCACCTCCGAGGTGCAGCTCAACATCATCGCCAGGAACATCCTCGGGCTCGGGTAACAACGGAAAGGTTGACGGCCATGACGACATTGGTACTGAACGAAGAACAACAGATGCTCAAGGACTCTGCCCGGGGATTCCTGCAGGAGCGCGCGCCGGTGAGCGAGATGCGCCGGCTGCGGGACGAGGGCAACCCCGACGGCTTCTCCCGGGACGTCTGGGCCGCCATGGTGGAGCAGGGATTCGCCGGCACCCTCATCCCCGAGGAGCACGGCGGGTTCGCCTTCGGCCATGTGGGCATGGGGCAGCTCTTCGAGGAAACGGGACGTACGCTCACAGCCTCCCCGCTGCTGCCCACCGCGGTGGTGGGCGCGCTGTTGCTGGAACGCGCCGGTAACGCGCAGCAGCAGGCGCTGCTGGCGTCCATGGCCCAGGGCGAGGTGCTGGTGGCGCTGGCAGTGGACGAATCCGCCCGCCACAACCCACGCCTCATCCGCACCCGTGCCGAGCACAACGGCAGCGGATACACCCTGAACGGCTGCAAGGGCTTCGTGGTGGACGGCCATGTCGCCGATCACCTCATCGTGGTGGCGCGTACCGCGGGGGACAGCGGTGACGCCGACGGCATTACCCTGTTCCTGGTTGACCCGTCCACCGCCGGCATCGAGGTGGAGCCGGTCGTGACCGTGGACAGCCACCGGGTGGCGGAAGTGCGGCTCAACGAGGTGGAGGTCGCCCCGGAGGCCGTGCTGGGTGAGGTGGACCGCGGGTTCGCGGTGCTCGAGCCGGTGCTCTTGGCCGCCAACGCCCATTTGGCCGCCGAGCTGCTGGGACTCACGCTGGAGGCCTTCGAGCGCACGGTGCGCTACATGCAGGAGCGCAAGCAGTTCGGTGTGACCATCGGCTCCTTCCAGGCGCTGCAGCACCGCGCCGCGCATCTCTTCAGCGAGATCGAGCTGTTGAAATCCTCGGTGATCGCCGCCCTGTCGGCCCTGGACGAGGGCGCTGACGACGTGGAGCAGCTGTGCAGTCTCGCCAAGGCGCGGGCCTGCAGCGTGGCCGAGCTGGCCACCAACGAGGGCGTTCAGCTCCACGGAGGCATGGGCATGACCGACGAGTTCGATATCGGCCTGTTCCTCAAGCGTGCCCGCGCCGCGCAGCAGACCTTCGGCGATCAGCGGTATCACGCCGCGCGTTTTGCCCGCCTGCGCGGGTATTGAGCGGACCGGACCCGGGAGGAGATCACGTGAGTTACGAATGCTTCGACGTCACCATCGACAACGCCATCGCGCACCTGGTGCTCAAGCGCCCGGAGAAGCGCAACAGCATGATTCCGTCGTTCTGGCGGGAGTTGCCGGAGATCATCCGGGACATTGATGACAACGCCCGCGCGCGGGTCATCGTGATCTCCTCCACCGGGCCGCACTTCACCTCCGGGCTGGACATCAAGGCGTTTCAGTCCATCGCCGCGGCACCGGACGACCCCATGGCCGAGCTTCAGGCGGGGCTGCGGTTCCAGAACACCGTGCGCGCCATGCAGGAAACCTTCACCTGCCTGGAGCGCTGCCGGGTGC
>SLMR01000196.1 GCA_007133445.1 Aquisalimonas sp.
ATCGAGGCAGGCGTCGGTGATGCTCTGGCCGTAGGTGAGCCGCTGCCGGTGCGGGTCCTGCTTTCCCGCCGTCAGGTGGCTTTCCACCATGAGGCCCTTGATGCCGCTCTGACCCTGGCGAATGCGCCGCCCGGCGTCGTCCATGATGGCCGGTTGCCGGGCGGGATCCTTCTGGCTGTTGCCGTGGCTGCAGTCGATCATCAGGTGCTCCGGCAGCCCGGCGGCACGCAGCAGGGCGAGCGCCTCGGCAACGCTCCCGGCGTCGTGGTTGGGGCCGGTCTCCGCGCCGCCGCGCAGCACCAGGTGACAGTAAGGGTTGCCGGTGGTTTCCATGATCGCCGGCGCCCCCTCCTTGGTCAGGGAGGGAAACAGGTGGCGCTGGCTGGCGGCGAGAATTGCATCGACGGCCGCCTGAACATTGCCGTCGGTGCGGTTCTTCATGCCGACAGGCATCGACAGGCCGGACCCGAGTTCCCGGTGAATCTGGCTCTCGACGGTGCGTGCCCCGATGGCTCCCCAGGAGACCAGGTCCGTGTAGAACTGGCCAAAGGTGGTGTCCAGGAACTCGGTGCCGGCGGGCAGCCCCATGTCGGCAATCTCTGCCAGCAGTCCCCGCGCCTGCCGCAGGCCCTTGTTGATCCGGAACGACTCGTCGAGATCCGGGTCATTGATGAGGCCTTTCCAGCCCATGACCGTGCGGGGCTTCTCGAAGTAGACGCGCATGACGATGAACAGCGCATCAGCGACTTCATCGGCGAGCGGCTTCAGGCGCTCGGCGTATTCCAGTGCTGCCCCGGTGTCGTGGATGGAGCAGGGCCCGACGACGACGAACGGCCGCTGATCGCGGCCATCCAGAATGGCCTCGAGTGTCTGTCGCGCCGCCGTCACCGATGCCGCGGCGGTATCGGTCAGCGGCACCTCGTTGGCCAGGATGGCCGGGGTCAGCAGGGGGTGGGAGCGGGCGATTCGCAGGTCATCGGTTTGCATGGCGCTCAGGATACGGTATGGGGAACACGACTAGAAATAGCCGACCAGCCGCCCGAGCAGCAATACCCCGATCCACAGGACCATGGAGCCGATGGCGCCTGCCCTGGTGGCGACGCCGGTACCGCCGGCGCGGCGCAGGAACCACGCGGCGTTCAGGCCGGCGAGGACGATCAGCGCGAGCTTGCCCAGGAATAACGGCGAGGAGGCGTATTCACTGGCCCGGGTGGCGAACAGCAGCGCGCCTGAGGCCACGGCCAGGATGAAGCCTGCCATCGCGGTTTGTGCGAGTACCGGCACGAGATGGTCGACCGCGGTGCGCGACCACAGACCCGCGAGACGCAGGTCCAGCGGTACGATGCCTCCCACCAGCAGGGCCACCCCGAGGATATGCCCGGCGTTCACCAGCGGGTACACCAGCATGGAGTTCCTGAGCGCCGCGACCGGCGCCCAGGCCTCGATGGCGAGCAGCGCCTCCGTGATCAATCGTCGTCCGGAATCCGGCCCGGGTAGAGATCGTGGTGGCCCTCGCTGGTGGTGACGCGCACCGCCTTCAGGAGCCGCTCATCCTCACGGTTGGAGACATGCCCCAGCGCGGAGAACTCGCTGCCCACGTCGAGCAGCTCCTCCTTGAGACCGCTGCGCTCGTTGCGCCACGGTTGACCCACTTCGATGGTCCACACCTCGCCATCGACCTCGATGTCCACTTCGCCGTGGGGGTTGCCGAGGCGGACATCGACGATCTCGCCGGTCAGCTCCGTGAATTCGTCGCTGGCCCAGCCCCAGCCGTGGTGCGCCGATGCCAGGGGCGCCAGTGCCAGACACAGTGCCAGGGCCAGGATGCCCCGGATGAATTGCGGCAAGTGTGCGTTCATGGTGGCGGCGCTCCGTGTGCGTTGGAATCGACCAATTTGACCGCGCATTACGGCCGCGGGTTCTCCGCATTAGTGTAGACGGGACGATTCGGGTGTGGCGGTGGATCATCGGGGTGTGGCGGTGCATCAAGATGCACCCTACGCCTTGGCACGGCGCCGGGGTGCGGGCACCCGTAGGGTGCATCTTGATGCACCATCAAACGCGTCTGTCGCGCCACCGCTGGAATCTCACATGCACACCGCCCTCACTTCGGCTACAGTCGCTCCCCGAACCCGCCCGGGAGGAAAACTCGAATGCACGCCGCGACATCACCCTCATGACGGTTCTGCTCTGGCTGCTCGCGATTCTGCTCATCGGCGCCGGCCTGGTCGGGCTGGTGCTGCCACCGCTGCCCGGGCCGTTGTTGCTGTTCGCCGGGCTGTGGGTGGCCGCGTGGGCGGAGGGGTTTGCCCATGTGGGTGCGTACACGCTGGTCGCACTGGGCGTGATGGCGGCGCTGGCATCGTTGGCGGATTTCGTTGCCGGTGCCTTCGGCGCGCGGCGCTATGGCGCCTCGGCCCGATCCATCACCGGGGCGGCGCTGGGCGCGCTTGTGGGGCTTTTCTTCGGCCTACCGGGTCTGCTGCTGGGGCCTTTCGTCGGCGCCCTGATCGGGGAGCTGTCCACCCGCAGCGGTCTGCCGGCCGCCGCGCGCGCCGGCTGGGGCGCGACCGTGGGCCTGGCGATCGGCGTGGCGGCGAAACTCGCTTTCGGTGTGGCGATGGTGGGCCTGTTCCTACTGGTGCGATTCTTCTGACGGGCGCAGCCGCACCAGGCGGATGATGTCGTCGACAACGTACCGCGACTCGATCACGGTCAGGCCGTTCTCCGCAATGATGCCGTCCAGGTCGAGATCGAAGTCGGCGTTGAATGCCCAGCGCGCCCACGGCTCCCACAGGGCCATGACCGCACGCCGCCACGGCCGGCGCGAGCGCTGATACTCCAGCAGCCGGATCTCGCCGCCGGGGCGGCAGACCCGTGCCATTTCCCGCAGGGCGGGGATGCGGCTCTCCGGCGGCAGGACCAGGAACAGGAAGCTGGAGACCACCGCGTCGAACTGGCCGGTGGAGAAGGCCAGGGCCGTCACGTTCCCCTCGCGCAGGTCGGCCTGCACGCCGGCCGGCAGGCGCCGGGTATGCGCGCGCGCGAGCATCGCGGGGCTGAGGTCG
>SLMR01000185.1 GCA_007133445.1 Aquisalimonas sp.
CGAAAATATTATCTCCGTAAACCACTCCCACATCGGGGCAGCTCTCGAAGGCCTCTATCTGTTCTTGCAGCTTCTCCGGAACCCATGCGTTGTCCGAATCAAGAAAACAGATATAGTCGCCACGGCTCTGCTCGATGCCCACGTTACGTGCAACGCTCTGGCCCTGATTCTCCTGACGGAAATAGCGAACGCGCTCATCACCGTATTCGTCCATTAGCGTCGGCGTGGAATCTTCGGAACCGTCGTCGATTACCAAATGCTCGAAGTGCGGATAAGTCTGAGCGAGCACCGAATCAATTGCTATGCGCAGGTAGTCCGCGCGATTGTATGTCGGTGTCACGACACTGACCAACGGACGCGACTTCATGGTTTACCGTCCTTATGCATGTAGAGCTGAGCCGCTATAGTGGACAGAGAATCTAGGTTGTACCCGACCAACGAAGAATCGGCCGCCTTGCCTTCTCAGGCAGCCAGTCGTAAAAACGATAGGCGGCCTTCAGAAGACGGCTCCGAACCAGATGCACCTGCCGGAATGGCACTGGCTGCCCCCGAAACCGGCCCTTGTAGTAGGTCTTCTTGCCTCCACCAGCCAATAGGTCATACGCGGTAACCGCCGGCTCATGAAAAGCTCCTTCGATTGCGTAGCCCAAGTGAAGCGTCCCCAGTGACAGTTTCGGATCGAACGACTCATCGAACCCCGCCTGGAGATTGTAAACGCGTGCACTGACACGTACGTCATACAAGACCGAGCACAACCTCCTGTTAACCCATAGTTCCGAGCATCTTGGTTCTGCATCCCCGGGAAGGCACGGCAGTAACAGTCGGTGAAACTCCAGGCTAAGCCCTGAAAACGCCGGCTTACCCCATCGGGTAATATGGAACGCGTTCAACCGCCCAAGCGCTTCCTCGGACGATTCGGCGTGCCTCAAAGCAACGTTTCCTTGTTTCTCTAGATAGGTTCGTCGGTTATACGCTTTGAGCCGGGTATTGCGACCCAGCTGCTTCAGCCAGGCCTGGAACGATCCCGTGGTGTCCAGAACCACGCCCCAGTCCTCCTGACGAACCGAACGCATGGCATGGCTCGCCTTCTCCACCTGGTCGAGATGACCGGACTCGACATGGTCGCAGACGATGAGCACATCCCAGTGCATGGCCTTCAATGCCCGGGCCAGGGCATCTCGGACACCATCCCGGTGAGCGCTGTCGACAACGAAATCGCTGTACTCCGTGCGCACCGTGGGCGCGATCCGCGGCGCGTTACCGATTACATGCAGTTCAGTGGTCGTCCTTCCAAAGGGGCCGCGCCGACGGTATCGATACAGGGGAGCCAGTCCGGCAAGGGCGTGACCGCGATAGACACCTACCATGCAGGGCTCCAACCCCAGAGGCGCCTTCCAGGTCCGCCACCAGCTCGACTGCCAGGCCCAGCCCATGAACAGCCGATCCGCATCCGAACGCTCCAGGAGATCGTGCCAGCGCTCCGGTTCCCCCAGAATCTCGTCTTCCGTAAGCCGGACCACTTGGAGGGGGGCCTCGTCCCCTGCCCATTCCCGGGCAACGTGGTCCCGCCCGGCCTGCAGGAACTCACCATCCGAGTCCCCGGCCATGAGAAACCAACCCGTTGCAGCATCCTCGGTTTGGTCGCAGTGAACAAAGAACTGGGCAGAACGCTTACCCGGGAAGAAGCCACGGCGTTCCAGCACATGCCAGAGGCCTGCATCACTGGTGACCACCTGCGCCACCCGAGCGAACGGGCACATGTCGAGCCAGGGATCTACCACCTGTTCCCGGGCTTCCAGGTCATCCGCACCGGCCACCAGATCAACCAGGCGCGTCGTCTCCTGATCCTCACGGTAAACCGCTAAGCCCCGCAGGGCACCTGCTTCCCTTACCACGAGGAACCGATAGCCATTCGCAGGGCAATCAACATAACGCCAGTGAAGGTAGGCCGCGTCTCGGCAAACGATGTTCCGATAGCCGGACGCAACCTTGTGCCAGAGACCGTCCAGCTCCGAGGCGGGTGGCAAATGCGTCGTCGCCTCGATTGTCAGCAGGCCGCCACGCACTGACCGCCGCCCCAGCAGGCGCCAGCGCCAGGCCTTAGCTGCCTGCAACGCCCGCAACGCCTGTTGCCGCCAGGAGTGCGCCCGGCGCAAGAACCGGTAGTGGCGCACCTCGTAACTGGGTTGCCAGCCCAACCGGGGCAGCACCCGCTGCGCGGCGGGGCTGACCCCGAACGTCATCAGCAGATCGTGCCGCCGGTAGAGCTCTTCCTTCACGCGACGGCCGACACCGGTGCCCTGGTACTCCGGATGTACGTGGAAGTCGCAACTCCAGCAGGCATCCCTTTCCTCGCCCTGGAACCGAACCCGTACAGGCATCACCCCGTTGAACGCGGCCACCCGTTCCCCCTCGCTGATTACTACGGGCTCGAACGCGTGGCCGCGCGGGTTGCTCTCGAACTGCCAGCCCCACAACAGCTCTCGAGCACCACGGTTGCCCACCAGGCTCAAGACCTCATCCCGGTGAACAGCGCTGTACGGCACCGGTTTCACGAGAAGGCGGCCGACCGCTGCTCACCCAGCCAGGCCTGGAAGCTCAGCACGCCCCAGAGCTGAGCGCTGTAATCAGCGCGTTGGGCCAGGTGGTCGGACCACACGCGCCGCACGGTAGGCACATGGAAATAGCCTTCCTGGCGCAGGCGGTTCGGTTCCAGCAACGCCTCGGCCCAATCCCGCAGCTCATGCCGTAACCATCGCGCCACGGGCACGGCAAACCCCTGCTTTGGCCGGTCTACGAGCTCACGGGGAACATGCCGGTACAGCAGTTGGCGCAGCACCTGTTTGCCCACCTTGCCATCCAGGTTCCACTCCACCGGCAAGGAAAGCGCGAACTCCACCACCCGGTGGTCGAGCATGGGCACCCGCGTCTCCAGGCTCACGGCCATGGCCGCCCGGTCCACCTTGGTGAGGATGTCATCCGGCAGATAGCTGTTCATGTCCAGCCACATGAGCTGCTGGACGGGGGAGAGCTTCGAGATGTTGTCGGGCAAAGGCGC
>SLMR01000097.1 GCA_007133445.1 Aquisalimonas sp.
ACCACCTTCTTTCGATGGCAGCTGTGTCTGAGAGAAGATATCGCCGGGCCCACAGATGTCGCCAATCTCCACCAGACAGATCTGCGTCTCCACAGCGCCGGGACGATGGTAAGGGGCACACAGGGTGATATGCTTCGTCTCACCATCTGTACTGATCGAACCAGCCGCGCCAAATACCCCCTCGGGCACGTCTATCCCCAACGGGTACAGGTGTTCCAGGTCTTCCAGATCATGCCAGTCCAGGGTGCCGTGGTGAACGTCGCCCTCGGCAAGGGCATGTCCGTCCGTCGTCGCCTTCAGGTGCCAGCCGGCCGGGTCGTCCATGGCTTCCAGCTCACTCCAGCAGCCCATGTCGAGGGTCTCGCGTACCGCCGGTTCGGCGAGTGGCGCGATGATACGCCCGCGGCCGGGCACGGTGCGGATCAGGTGGTGGAACTGCCGCTGGATCGCGGCCAGGTCCGGAAAGATGTCGGCATGGTCGAACTCCAGGTTGTTCACCACCAGCGTGTCCGGGCGGAAGTGGACGAACTTGGAGCGCTTGTCGAAAAACGCGCTGTCGTACTCGTCCGCCTCGATCACGAAAAACGGCCCGCTGCCAAGCCGCGCCGAGACGGGGAAGTTCCCCGGCACGCCGCCGATCAGGAAACCGGGTTCCAGGCCTGCGTCCTCCAGCAGCCAGGCGAGGATGCCGGCGGTGGTGGTCTTGCCGTGGGTCCCGCTCACGGCCAGCACCCAGCGCTCGCGCAGCAGGTTCTCGGCCAGCCACTGGGGGCCCGACGTGTACGGAATGCGCCGGTCCAGCACCGCCTCGACCAGCGGATGTCCGCGCGAGAGGGCGTTGCCGATGATCACGCAGTCCGGGGCCGGGTCCAGTTGCGTCGGGTCGTCGTCGGCGCCCACGCGGATGCCCTGGGCGGCCAGCAGCTCGCTCATGGGCGGATAGACGCCGCGGTCGGAGCCGCTGACCTGGTGACCCGCTTCCCGGGCGAGCAGCGCCAGGCTGCCCATGAAGGTTCCGCAGATGCCGAGGATATGCACGTGCATGGGCGCGATCCTTGTTCAGGCCCCCGTGATGAACAGCGACAGTATGGTATAGCCAATGGCCACCAGCACGCCGCCTGCGATAGGCAGATCCAGCGCATGACGGAATATGTGCGCCTTGATGGCAATGCTCCAGATCCACAGCGCCAGCAGCAGTGTCTGCAGTGCGCCGTCACCGTTGCTGCCGGCCATGAACAGCAGTGGTGCCACCGGCACCAGGAGGACCAGGTTGGTGCCGAACAGGGCGCTGGCAGTCTGCAGGAACCGGTTGGTGCCGCCGCGCAGGGTCAGCGCCAGCCAGGTGAACAGCAGGGAGAAGGCCACCGCCAGGGTTACCTCGAGGCCCACGGTGCCACCCTCGTCGAGTTGGCTGATCAGCAGGGTCTGCACGACCCAGGCGACGGCCACCAGGAGGATCAGCAGCGAGCTGTTCGCGGGCAACTCCTGGGGGCCGTCCCGGAACAGGCAGATGCGCACCAGGGTGACGGGCAGGTGATGCATGAACACTCCTGTTGATGGCCCATGGGCTCGAAGGTTCGTATGGTACCTGCCTGGCGCGGTATTCGCAGCGGTGAGAGGCCTGTGCGGGTTGTCCGGCGTTTCCTGAAGGCGTTGATTTGCCCGGCGGTCTTGGGGTACAGGGTGGTTTGAGCTATCCTTGCGGCGCTCCGAGTCCGGGGTGATCAGTCAGCATCTCCGGGCCGAGCCAACTTCCGGAAAGCCGATCAAGCCCAGCGAGGACACCCATGCCCGCGAAGAACGCCTTCTATGCCCAGTCCGGTGGTGTGACCTCCGTTATCAATGCCAGTGCCTGCGGCGTGATCGAGGCCGCACGTCAGAATGGCGACCAGATCCGCAATGTCTACGCCGGGCGCAACGGCATCATCGGCGCGCTGCGGGAAGACATGATCGACACCGGCCAGGAATCGGCCGAGGCCATTGCCGCGCTGCGGCATACGCCGGCCGGCGCCTTCGGGTCCTGCCGCTACAAGCTCAAGGGGCTGGAAGACAACAAGGCCGAGTACGAGCGGTTGATCGAGGTGTTTGCGGCCCACGATATCGGCTACTTCTTCTATAACGGCGGCGGCGACTCCCAGGATACCGCCCTGAAGGTCTCCCAGCTCGGCGAGCGCATGGGCTATCCGATCACCTGTATCGGCATCCCCAAGACCGTGGACAACGATCTGGCGGTCACCGACTGCTGCCCGGGTTTCGGCTCCACGGCCAAGTACGTGGCCGTGTCCACCCGCGAGGCGGCGCTGGACGTGCGCTCCATGGCGGAGTCCTCCACCAAGGTGTTCGTGCTTGAGGTCATGGGCCGCCATGCCGGCTGGATCGCAGCCGCAGCCGGGCTTTGCGAGGAATACGAGGGTGAGCCGCCACTGGTGATCCTGTTCCCGGAGGTCCCGTTCGATCGGCAGGCCTTCCTGGCGCGGGTCCAGGGCTGTGTCGACCGCTATGGCTACTGCGTGGTGGTGGTGTCCGAAGGCCTGCGCGATGGCGACGGCGGTTTCCTGGCGGACGCGGGTAGCACGGATGCCTTCGGTCACACCCAACTCGGCGGTGTTGGTCCGGTCATCGCCCAGATGTGCAAGACCGAACTCGGCCTCAAGCACCATTGTGCGGTGGCAGACTATCTGCAGCGCGCGGCGCGGCATCTGGCCTCCAAGACGGACGTGGACCAGGCCTATGCCGTGGGGCGTGCCGCCGTGGAGAAGGCCCTGGCGGGCGAGAACGCCATCATGCCCACCATCGTGCGCAAGGCGGACGACCCGTACCGGTGGGATATCGGCTCCGTGCCCCTCGCCGAGGTGGCCAACGTGGAGCGCAAGATGCCCCGGGAGTACATTACTGACTGCGGCTTCGGCATCACCGAGGACTGCCGGCGCTACCTGCTGCCGCTGATCCAGGGTGAGGATTACCCGCCCTACCGCGACGGCATGCCCAGCTACATTACACTCAAGAACGTCTCCGTGCCGCGGCTGCTCGGCACGGCTTTCCAGGTCTGACGCCGGG
>SLMR01000330.1 GCA_007133445.1 Aquisalimonas sp.
CTGTGACAGGGACGGCAGACCAGTGCCACCGCCTTCTGCAGGTCCTCCAGGCGGTGCTGGCGCCGGGTGCGGCGATTGCGGTGGCGCGTGCGCGGGATCAGGTGGTGGCGGGTCAGCCGCTCGGGCCGGCCGCACAGCGCGCAGACGGGTTGCTCCTGGTCCCTTTCCCCGTTCATTCGTCCAGTAGACGCCGCTTGGCTTCGTTGATGCGGCTGGCCAGGTAGTCGGAGCCGCCGCGGTCCGGGTGCAGGCGCTGAATCAACCGCCGGTGGGCGGCGCGAATGCGCTCCGGGTCGGCGTCCGGCGGCACGCCCAGGATCTCGCACGCTTCCTGCCGACTCATCGACCCCGGGCGACTTGCGGCCCGCTCGTCCTGCGCTTGGCCCTGACCCGCCTTGGCGGTGCCCGGGCCCAGCCAGCGCCGGAGCAAAGGCCACGCCCGGATCAGCGGCCACAGCCGCATGGCCAGGGGCCACAGCGCGGCCACGATGGCGAAGATCCAGTGCAGGCGCCCGGTGACCAGCAGCAGCACCAGGAATGCGAGCCCGCCCCACAGCAGCGCCTTGCGGCCCCAGGCGCGGCGCTTGTCGGGCGGCAGGAAGCTGTAGATCACGAGCCCCAGCAGGGCGGCGGCGATGGCAAGTTGAATCAAGGCGGTGGCGCCCGGTGTCCTGTCACAACGGCCATTGTCCGGGCCGCGTGGCGGGATTCAAGCCGTTGCTGCTGGCGCGAGGTTCTTTGGGAGGGCTTCAACCCCGACGGGGCGATCATCGGGGGGTGAAGCGCGGCCCACCTGGTCGCGGCTCGCGTCGCTCCTGCCGTCTGCGCCTGGTCATGCCGCGGTTTTCCCGGGTAGGCTGTGCGGCTTTCATGGGCATCCACGGGGAAGGGTGTGGCAGAGACCTGGGGCACCATCGATCACCGGCGCGGGACGTTGATCGGGACCATTGGCGTCGTGGCCCTGAGCTTCGACGCCCTGCTCGTGCGCCTGGCCATGGCGGACGCCGGGGTCGTGATCTTCTGGCGCGGGCTGTTCATCGCCCTTTCCCTGACGCTGGTCCTGCGCTGGTGGCGGGGGGTCTGGAGCTGGCAGCAGGTGGCCCGCGGCGGCGCGCCCGCGCTTGCGGTCAGTGCCGGCTTCGCCGCCACGCTGATGCTGTTCGTGCTGGCGGTGCTCAACACCCGCGTGGCCAATGTGGTGGTGATCCTGGCGGCGGCGCCGATGTTCGCGGCGCTCTTCTCCGGGCTGATCCTGGGGGAGTGGGTGCGGCTGCGTACCTGGGTGGCCATGCTGGTGTGCCTGGCCGGAATTCTTCTTGTGTTCGGCGGCTCAATTGGCTTTGGCGGCTGGCTCGGGGATCTGTTCGCGCTCATGGCGGCGCTGGTGGTGGGTGCCAACTTCACTGTGCTGCGACGGTTCCCGGTGGTCGATCGTATGGCCGCTGTGGCCGGCAGTGGCCTCATTGGCTGCCTGCTGGTGTTGCCGTTCGCGCAGCCCCTGGATGTAGGCGCCGGGGGGATGGCGGCCCTGGCCGTGATGGGCCTGATCCAGATGCCGCTGGCACTGGCCTGCCTGGGCGAGGCCACCCGCTACCTTCCCTCGGCCGAGGTCTCCCTGTTTCTGCTGGTGGAGACGGTGCTCGGCACCTTCTGGGTGTGGGCATTTCTCGGGGAGGAGCCTCCGGGCGCGACGCTGATCGGCGGCGGCCTCGTGCTCACGGCGCTCGCCGTGCACTCGGCGTTGAACCTGCGCGAGGCACCGGGGCAGCCGGGACGGGGCGGGTAAGCCACAGATCAATCATCAGCACGACTGGCGACGATGCGTTCGTAGGCCTGACGAATCCGGGTCGCCCGGTCGGCGGCCTGGGTGCGGCGTTTCGCGTCAGCGTCCGGCGGAAGCTTGTCCGGATGGTGGCGGTTGATCAGTCGCCGGTAGGCGGTCTTCACCGTTGGATCGGGCGCGGTGGGCGGCAGCCCGAGGGTGCGGTAGGCCTCGGTGAGTTCCGCCGGCATGGTGTTTTCCAGGGCGCGTTTCCTTGCCTGACCGCGTGCCCACCACCAGCCCGCGCCGAGGCCGGCGAAGCCGCCCAGCGGGCCGAGCATCCAGTAGCCGGCGACCATGCCGGCCATGGCCGGTGCCCAGCGCCTGGCGGCGCTCATGCCGCCAGGGCCCGCTGTTGTCGGCTGAAGTAATCGCGCACGCCCTGGAGCTGCTGCTCGGGGTTGCCGAGGCGCACCAGTGTCCGCCGTGTGGCCTCGCCGTCAGGGCGCCCGGCCAGGTACCAGCCAATGTGCTTGCGCGCCACGCGCACGCCCTGCTCCGGGCCGTAGAAGGCGTGCAGCTCCCGCAGGTGGCTCAGCAGCAGGTCCCGCACGGTGGCCGTGTCCGGTTCCGGGAGGTGTTCGCCGGTGTCGAGATAGTGCTGCATCTCCCGGAAGATCCAGGGACGCCCCTGGGCGGCGCGGCCGATC
The DNA here is from genome assembly GCA_007133445.1 of Aquisalimonas sp. The sequence goes on from SLMR01000330.1 coordinate 2,473, forward strand.
ATGACGCCGTCGGCGCCGGTGTACTCGACGACGCGGGCGGCGGTCTCCGGGCCGTCGATATCCCCGTTGGCGAACAGGGGCAGGGTCACCGCGGAGCGGATGGCGCGGATGGTGTCGTACTCGGCCTGGCCACGGTAGAGCTCCGCGCGGGTACGTCCGTGAACCGCCAGGGCGGCCACGCCCGCATCCTGGGCGATTTCGGCGATACGCACGCCGTTGCGGTGCTCCGGGGCGGGGCCGGTGCGGATCTTCAGTGTTACCGGGATATCCACGGCGGCCACCACCGCGGACAGGATCTCCGTCACCAGGCCTTCGTCCGCGAGCAGCGCCGAGCCCGCCTGGCGGTTGCAGACCTTCTTCGCCGGGCAGCCCATGTTGATGTCGATGATCTCGGCGCCACTCGAGGCGTTGAAGCGGGCGGCGTCGGCCAGCATGGCCGGTTCCGCCCCGGCAATCTGCACCACCCTCGGGCTGGGCTCCCCGCGATGGTCCGCCCGCAGGCGGGACTTGCGGGTCTCCCGCAGGCGGGGGTCCGAGTGCAC
>SLMR01000363.1 GCA_007133445.1 Aquisalimonas sp.
GAAACCACCGCTCCAGTACATGTGGTCATCCTGGCTGCCGGGCAGGGCACGCGCATGCGCTCGGCTCTACCCAAGGTCCTCCACTCGCTGGCCGGGCGCCCTCTCCTCCGGCACGTTGTCGACGCCGCCCGGAGCCTGTCCCCCGATGCCGTACACGTGGTCCATGGCCACGGCGGCGACGCGGTGCGTGCCGCCCTGGAGGACGCCCCCATCACCTGGGTGGAGCAGGCCGAGCAGCTGGGCACCGGCCACGCGGTGCAGCAGGCCCTGCCGGGGGTACCGGATGAGGCCACCGTGCTGGTGCTCTACGGCGACGTCCCGCTCGTCCAGGCCGCCACCATGCAGGAGCTGCTCGACGGTGCAGCCAACGGTCCGGCGGTGCTTGGCGTGACCGTCGAGCATCCTGACGGCTACGGACGCATCATCCGGGATGACAGCGGTGCCGTGCAGCGTATTGTCGAGCACAAGGATGCCGATACACGTGAGCGTGCCGTGACCGAGATCAATACCGGTCTGCTCGCGTGTCCCGCCAAAGCGCTACGCACCTGGCTGTCCCGGTGCAGCAACGACAATGCCCAGGGGGAGTACTATCTGACCGACGTGGTGGCGCTGGCCCGTGCCGACGGTGTGACCGTGCGTGGCGTGCTGGCCGCTGACCCCTACGAGGTGGCGGGAGTGAACGACCGCCTGCAGCTCCAGGCCGCCGAGCGCGCTCTGCAGCGCCGCCAGGCGGAGGCATGTATGCGCGCCGGCCTGGGCTTGGCGGACGCGGCGCGTTTTGACCTGCGCGGTGACCTCACCTTCGGCAGCGATTGCACCCTGGACGTGGACGTTATCCTCGAGGGGCAGGTGCGCCTTGGGAACAACGTGCAGGTGGGGCCGTTCACCCACCTGCGGGACGTCACCATCGACGATGGCGCCACCATCGAGAGCCACTCCGTGCTGGAGCAGGCGCGGGTCGGGCCGGGCGCCACGGTCGGGCCCTTCGCCCGTCTGCGTCCCGGCACCGAACTCCAGGCAGGGGCGAAGGCCGGCAACTTTGTCGAGATCAAGAAGGCCGTGATCGGCCCGGGTAGCAAGGTGAATCACCTGAGTTACATCGGCGACGCGGAGTTGGGGCGTGACGTGAACGTGGGCGCTGGCACGATTACCTGCAACTACGATGGCGTCAACAAGCACCGTACCGTCATCGGTGATGGCGCCTTCATTGGTTCGGACTCGCAGCTCGTGGCCCCGGTCACCGTGGCTGCGGGCTCAGTGCTCGGCGCAGGGACCACGCTGACCCGGGACACGGAGGCCGACAGCCTGACCGTCTCCCGGTCGCCCCAGCGCAGCGTCCCGGGCTGGGCGCGCCGCCACAGGGAGTGACGCCGGATGCCTGTTGACCCTGGCGCTGCGATCCCCATGATGAGGTAATAAGATGGCCGCGACCCGGACAGTCCCGGCCCTGGTAACTGCATTGATGCCAAGAGGATGATGACTCATGTATGAACATGCCGTAGTGGCCGCCCACTTCGCCTCCGCCTCCACGGGGCTGCTGGACGGGCTGACCGAGCTCCACAAGCTCGGGACCCGTCAGCTGACGCTGGTGGACGTGCTCCACTCCCACCACTCCGATGCCCATGACGAGGCCAATCGCAAGGAGGCCCGGCGGCGGCTGGATGAGGAGAAGGTCACCCTCGAGCAGGCCGGTTTCCAGGTGAATGTGGAACTGCGCACGGGTCAGCCGGCCTACGAACTCTCCGCCATTGCCCGCACCCGCCACGCGGACCTGCTGCTGGTGGGTTCCCGCGGAGAGAGCCGTTTCCGCGAATTCCTGCGCGGGTCCACCGTGCTGCAGCTGATCCGTAAGTCGACTACGCCGACGCTGATCGAACCCATCGGCGAGCGCCCCAAGGTCACCGGCCGCGGTTTCCGCTCGATTCTCCTTGGGACCGATTTCTCCGACTCCTGCTTCGAAGCCGAACGGCATGCCCTGGAACTCGCCGGCCACGCGGAGAAGGTGGTGCTCTGCCACGTGCTGGAGCAGGAGGTCACCGAGGATGTGGGCTCGGCGCTTGCCCGGGAGCAGGCCGAGGGGCGTCTTCAGGCCCTGGCCGAGCAGTACGGCAGCCACCAGGACCATGTGGTCACCCGTCTCGAGGAAGGGACACCGTCGCGAGTCCTACGGGACGTCGCCCGTGACGAAGGCAGTACCATGCTCATTGTCGGCAAGCGTGGCCGCAGCCCCATTCGCGAACTGATCCTCGGGAGCACCACCCAGAACGTGGTGCGTCGCACCGATCAGTCGGTGCTCATGGTGCCTCGCTCCACCCTGATCTGACCCCCAAGGAGGGCGGCCATGTGCGGCATTGTCGGAGCGGTCGCGGAGCGTGACGTCACGCGGATCCTTCTCGAGGGCCTGAAGCGCCTGGAGTACCGCGGCTACGACTCGGCCGGTGTTGCCGTGCTGGTACGGGACGGCGGTATTGACCGTCGCCGTGCCGTGGGCAAGGTCGCGGCCCTGGAGGACGCTCTGGCCGGCCAGCCCATGCAAGGTCAGACCGGGATCGCACATACCCGCTGGGCCACTCACGGCCGCCCCACTGATGCCAATGCCCACCCGCACCTTGCGCGGGATCGCATCGGCGTCGTCCACAACGGGATCATCGAAAATTACGAAAGCCTGCGCCAGGATCTGGAGGCGGACGGCTACGCCTTCGAATCCGAGACGGATACCGAGGTGGTGGTCAACGAAATCCATCGGCACGTGGCCGCCGGGCATGATCTCCTGGCCGCCGTGCAACGGACGGTGGCGGATCTCGAGGGCGCCTTTGCCCTGGGGGTCATCTCCGCAGACGAACCCGGGCGGCTCATCGCCGCCCGTCGTGGCAGCCCCCTGGTCATCGGCATCGGTATCGGCGAGCACTTCATTGCGTCGGACGTCTTTGCGCTGCTGCCGGTGACCCAGCAGTTCATTTTTCTGGATGAGGGCGACATTGCCGACGTTCGCCGCGAATGGGTGCAGATC
>SLMR01000094.1 GCA_007133445.1 Aquisalimonas sp.
CCGCGGTCGGGTGCCCGGCCTGGTCGACCACCGTCCTCAGACCTCCGCCCCTCAGACCTGCACGACCGTGCCGAGTCCCGCCTCGCGGGCGCGGGCCACGGCCAGGGTCGCGATCGCGGTGTCCTGCGCGCCGGTGCCGGTCAGGTCACAGACCGTCACCGCGTCCGGCGAGGTTCGGCCCGGCACCGATCCGGCGATGACCTCCCCGAGCTCGACGGCGTCCAGCCCGGCGTCACCGTCGGTGCGCAGCTCGCCAAGCCGCGCGCTCTGCTCCAGGTGGTCGCAGACGATCAGGTCCGCCGCACGCAGGGCATCCCCCCGGGGCGTCTGCAGGGCAACGTCGAAACGCCCCAGGTGGCCCTGCACCTCGGTGGGCTCGCCGTAGAGCACCGTCACCCGGGCCTCGTCCGCACGCGCCGCGGCCGCGTCTTCGGACAACTCCCCCCGGTGGGGCTGCGACGCGATCACGGTGCAGGTCAGCCCGGTGCGTAGCCGCTCGGCGCACTCCAGCGCGTCCACCTCGCTGCCGATGATCAGCAGGTGACCGGCGGACCGGTACTCCACCAGCGACGTGGCCTGCGCCTCCACCTCCAGTGCCGCGGTCAGCGCGGCACTGCGGGGTGGCGCCTGGGTCAGTCCGAGACCGGTGTAGATGTTCAACGACTCGCTCATGTCTCTCCCTGGGTTTTACGCGCGCCCTGCGCGACGTTCTGGCCTGCGGTGTCATCGTCGGCTACGGCCGTGTCGCCGGCGTCCGCCGTAGGCTCGGTGTCCATGCCAGCGGTGGCCTCCTGAGCGCCATCTGCCGGTGCATCCTCGCCCAGGCTCTCGGCCAGCTTGCGCTGCGCACGCTCCGCCTCACGCGCAATGGCGCGCTTCCAGTCGTGCGGCACCACGTCGCCCATGGGCTCCCAATTGCGGTAATCACCAGCGTACTCGGCACACAGGCTGATCTTGTTGAACTTGGCCGTGTGGAACATCCGGCGCAGGGCCTGCCGGCGCAGCGTCGGGGAGATGTTCTTCGCCATGAACATGCTCACATCGGAATCCTGGTCAATGGTCTCCAGGGGCGGCATGTCCTCGTCGGTCAGTTCGTCGTAGGGCTTGCCGGTGCGCGGGTCGATGCGCTGGGGAGGATCGGCGGGTGCTTCCTCGGGCACGGACGCCTCTTCCGGCTGGACGATGGTTTCCGGCTCCTCAGGTTCGACTCCGCCCTGGCGCACGCTGGCCTTGCGCTGCGACCAGCGCCCGAAGAACCCGTGCTCCTGGCTGTCCATTTCACGCTGGCTCACTGCTGCCCCTCTCCCGGTCCGGCGTAATCACCCACTTCGGCATCGTAGGCGGCCCGGCTGCGCCGCTTGCCACGCCCCTTGCCGCCCTTGCGGCGCGGCTCGTAGTGATTGAGCACGAACGCCTCCACCCAGCGATAGATCTCGCCCGGCATGGCGACGCGGAAAATGGCATCCCTCGGATCACGCAACTCGGTGGCGTCCAGGTTCTGCGCCTCGTCCAGACTGACGGTGACCACCTGAGGCGCGAACCCCTCGGGCTCATGCCGACCGATCACGAATATCGTCGGCGCGTCGGCACGGATGTTCAGGTAATAGGCTTCCGCCTGGTCCTTATGCAGCCGCAACCGGTAACCCGACCAGAGATCCAGCGTCCCCTCGGGCCCGGAGCGCATGCGCGTGACTGAACGCTCGGCACTGGCGAAGCGTTTGCCGGCGACGACGCCCTGCACCTCAACCTTGCCATCAGACCCCGTGGCAACCACCACGGCAACTGGGAGATGGTCCCTATCAGACCATTGAACGGTGGCTTGCTCCTCCAAGCTTCTCCTCCACAGGCAACCTGCACGTTCGTTGTTCGAATTTGTTTTGCGCGTGCTAAACAATGCAATCCAGATGCCACATTGGCATCCGGGCTCCGTGCGCGTCGTCCACCGGCAACGGAAACCACTGAATTACGGTGTTATGCATTAAGAATCGCCCGAGCAGGGCTCCTTGGCTTCCAGACCGGAGGCACATTCTGTCGCACCGGGAAACGGGACACTTTGCACCATGCTGCATTGCGCCAATGTATCGTTTTACCGCAACCACCGCTCACGACGCGGTTAACTGTCCTGCCCGAGCTTCAACTCGCCGGAGACGGTGTGTTTCAAGTCCAGCCCGTCCACCTCAAGGATCATTCGCACCCCGAGGGTCTCGTCACCGCTGACGGAACCGCTCTCCAGCGCGTGCTCCAGGGCCCGTTCGATCTCCTGCTGAGAGGTGACTCCGAACTGCTTGAGGCATTTCCGGATCTGCATATTCAGGGCATCATCACTCATCGCACACTCCAGCGGCTGCATTCATCAACGTGGTAGAGCCATCATGACCGAGAGCGACCGTACAGTTCAAAGCGACCCCTCCTGCCAGAGCGACCACGACCCCCGCTCCCTGCCCGTGGAGGCGGCCTGGGAGCGCATTCGCGGCAATATCGAGCCGGTGCGCGGGGTGGAGCAGGTGGCCCTGCGCGCAGCGCTCGGGCGCGTGCTGGCGGAAGACGTGCGCTCACCTCTGAACGTTCCCGGTCACGACAACTCCGCCATGGACGGTTACGCCGTACAGGGTGCCGACCTCCCCGCCTCCGGCCACGTCACCCTGCGCTGCGTCGACACCATCCTCGCCGGCCACGCCATGGAACGCCCGCTTGCCAGCGGCGAGTGCGTGCGCATCATGACCGGCGCGCCGATCCCGGAAGGCGCCGACACCGTGATCATGCAGGAGAACGCCCGCGTTGATGGTGAACAGGTCATAGTCAACGCCGGTGAGACACCCGGCCAGAACGTGCGCGCCGCGGGCGAGGATCTGCGCCAGGGGGCGGTGGTGCTGCCGGGCGACAATATCCGGCGCCGGGGTGAAGACCTGGCCGCGGAGGAGCCGCTGCTGGAAGCCGGGCGGCGGCTGTCCGCGCCCGAAATCGGCCTGCTGGCCGCCCAGGGCATTGACCAGGTACAGGTCTTC
>SLMR01000316.1 GCA_007133445.1 Aquisalimonas sp.
ACGTTGGGACTCTGGAAACCGACATCGAAGATGTGGAAGCCCAGGTGCATGAACGCGCGGTCCAGGTGGAGGAACGGGAAGTTGCCGTCCACCGGCAGGTTCGGCGCCAGTTTCACAACGCTCACCAGCATCAGCGGTGCGACCTCGCCCGCGGCCCGCGCCACCGCGAGAATCAGCCCGGTAATCATCGCCGGCGTCGCCAGGGGCACCACGGTGCGCCAGAGCATCTCGCCCTTGGTTGCCCCCAGTGCCAGCGCCCCGTGACGGATGGACCCAGGTATCCGCGACAGCCCTTCCTCGGTGGAGACGATGACCACCGGCAGGGTGAGCAGGGCCAGAGTCAGCGATGCCCACAGCACACCGCCCTTGCCGAACGTCGGTGACGGCAAGCGTTCGGAGTAGAAGAGCTGGTCGACGCTGCCCCCCATCAGATAGACAAAGAAGCCCAGACCGAAGACGCCGAAGACGATGGAAGGCACGCCAGCCAGGTTGTTCACGGAAATGCGGATGGTGCGGATCAGCGGCCCCTGCTTGGCGTACTCGCGCATGTAGATGGCGGCAAGCACGCCGAACGGCGTCACGAACACCGCCATCACCAGGGTCATGAGCACGGTGCCGAAGATGGCGGGCAGGATGCCGCCCTCGGTGTTGGCTTCCCGGGGGTAGCCAGTGACGAAGTCCCAGAACTCGCCCACGTAGAACACGGCCTTGTCGCCCACGCTCATGGCATTGGGGCGGCTCGGCTTGACGATGTCCCCCAGGGCCATGGTGACCCGTTCGCCGTCCACGGTCTCGAAGGTGGCCTCGTAGCGCCCGACCTCCTCCAGCAGCTCGTTCCGCCGGTCGGCAAGTTCCTCGTACTCGTCTTCCCAGCGCTCCCGCTCCTCGTCCAGGGCGGCGGCACGGGCCTGACGTTCCTCCTCGGAGATGGTTTCATCGGCACGCAGGCGCCGCTGGGCCAGACGGACCTCCTCGATTTCGGCGTTGACGGCGCCGATCTCCACCCGTTCGATGCGGCCGATTTCCTCGATCCGCGGCTGGTTCTCGCCGAACAGCCGCAGAAACTCGTCCCACGCCTCGTCCCCTTCGCCCACCACGTCATCGCCCACGCGCACGTCGACGATGAAGCCGTAGAAATCCCCCCACTGGCGACGCTCCAGGCGCACCGCATCCTCGGGGTACTGCCACTCCGACATGTTCTCCTGAACGTACCAGGCGAAGTCGCGGTCGAAGATGTCCCGGTTGCCGCGCTTGATCCGATGGCGCGTGACCAGGTCGCCGTCGTCCTCCACCTCGAAACCGCGTTGACGCGCAGCGCGAACGCTGAGGACCTCCGAGCGGTCCACCTCACCCATGATCGTGACGGGATCGCGGTCGGGCTCGGCATACTCGAACACGGCGATATCGTCCGGCCAGAAGTGCTGGAGCCCCATGAACGCGATGTGTCCAATCAGCCCGACAACGAGCACCAGACTCACGGCCACGGCACCGGCATTCAGCCAGATCCAGGGGGTGCCTTGCTTGAACCAGTTACGCATGCAGGTCTCCCGGGCCTTGATCACAGAGTGCTGTATTTCTTGCGCAGACGGTGGCGTACCACTTCCGCGAGCGTGTTGAGCACGAATGTCATGAGGAACAGCACCAGCGCCGCCAGGAACAGGATGCGGTAATGGGTACCGCCCACCGCGGCCTCCGGCATCTCCACGGCAATATTGGCCGACAGCGTGCGCATGCCTTCAAAGATGTTGAAATTCACCACCGGGCTGTTGCCGGTCGCCATGAGCACGATCATGGTCTCGCCCACTGCTCGGCCGAAGCCGATCATCACCGCCGAGAAGATGCCCGGGCTCGCCGTGAGCAGGACCACGCGCGCCATGGTCTGCCAGGGAGTCGCGCCCAGCGCCAGCGCTCCCTGGCTGAGGTGCTTGGGCACATTGAAGATCGCGTCCTCGGAAATGGAGTAGATGGTGGGGATCACGGCAAAGCCCATGGCCATGCCCACCACCAGGGCGTTGCGCTGGTCGTAGGTGATGCCCTGGTCGGTCAGCCACTGGCGCATGTCCCCGGCGAAGAACCAGACCTCCAGGTACGGGCTCAACGTCACCGCGAACCAGCCCACAGCGAGTACAACGGGGACCAGAAGGGCGCCTTCCCAGCCCGCCGGGACCACACCCCTGATGCCCTCCGGCAGCACGCGGGTCCACAGCCAGGCTGCAACGATGAAGGCCACCGGCATGATCAGCAGGATGCCGAACACCGCGGGCAGGTTGTTCTCCACGTAGGGCGCGGCCCACAATCCCGCGAGAAAGCCCAGGATGACCGTTGGCAAGGCTTCCATGATCTCGATGGTCGGCTTGGTCAGCGTCCGCATGCGCGGCGCCATGAAGTAGGCCGAGTAGATGGCGCCGAGGATCGCCAGCGGTGCGGCGAACAGCATGGCGTAGAACGCCGCCTTCAGCGTGCCCACCGTCAGGGGGACCATGGAGAACTTGGGCTCGAACTCCTGCGTGGCCGAAGACGATTGCCAGACGTACGCCGGGTTGTTGCGGCCCTCGTACCAGACCTTCTGCCACAGCGCGCCGAACGAGACCTCCGGGTGCGGGTTGCGCACGTCGAGATAGCGGAAACCGCCATCCTCGCCCACGATCAGCATGGCGTTCTGCCGCGGCGCCATGGCCACGGAGTCCACACTGACATCCCCACCGAGGTTGAGCGCCGCCAGCGTCCGGTGAGACGTGGCGTAGTGCAGCCGCACGCTGCCGTCTTCGGCACCCGTGGCGAAGCCCTTGCGGGCATGCTCCGGACCAATGCTGGTCACCGGGGAATCATGGGACTCGAACCTGCGAATCTCGGTCAGGCGCCGCTCGCCTTCCTCGTTCTGGGCCAGGAACCACTGGGACACGGATCCGTCCGAGCCGCCGGCGATCAGCGACACGGCGCCCAGCAGGAAGTCCAGCGCCGTGACCTCGGCGCCGTCACCCTCGATGGCCCGCTCGCTGGCCACCAGGCGCGGGCGGTCCAGCCGCGAGACATCGTAGTAGTGCAGACGCCCGTCAGTGCCGCCGGCGAAGAGGCTGCGCATGGTGGTATCCAGCAGGATCTGCGTGAGTTCCACGCCCTCCTCGGGCCATGGCAGTTCATGGACCTTCCGCTCAACGGTCACGTCGCCCGTGAGGAAGTCCTCGTCCTCCTCGAACAGCACCAGCCGCAGTTTTTCGTGCTCATTGTTGGCGCCGATGATCGCGGTTCCCCGCCGACCACGCTGGACCCCGATCACATCCAGGGAGTAGCCGTCCTCGGCGAACACGTCGAGCGGTTCGCCGTCGCCCTCGGGATAGGTGATCTTCGGGGCGATGGTCCGCTCCCCACCCGGATAGGAGACGTCATAGTCGTGCCGGGCGAAGATTGCGGTGCCATCGTCGAGGCCGTAGGCAACGATGCGGCTGCGGGCCTCGCCAGTGGCGAAGTCCGTCACGTTCACGCCGTCCGGCCGGTTGAGTTCCTTTTCCTCGAGAACCTCACCAGTCGCCGGGTGGAAGAACACGGCCCGGGCGTCATCCGTGAAGCGGACCGCCACTTCGCGGTAGCGCTCCATTGCGGTGTGCAGGGTTGCAGCATCGCCGCCCCCGGGGGCGTCGTAGCTGCCAGCGGCTTCCATTTCGGCACTGCCGAAAATCGGCGCCGTCTCCGAGAACAGGTACACGAAGATCAGGATCAGCGTGATGATCACCCCGATTCCGAAGGTGGCGATGGTGCCCTTGCCACCCCAGTCCTTCACCGCCCGCCAGCGCCGCAGGCGCCGCCGTTGTTCGGGGCCTGGCATGTAGGATCGCGCACCGGTGGTTCCGGAACCTGGTGATTCGGACGAGGTGGCTTCGGTCATGAGGAGAGCCCGGCGATGGTTTGAATGCGGCGGATAGTAGTCACTGTTCGTGACACTTTCGTGACGCTTCCGAGACGGATTTGTTACGCCAGGGAAACGGAGAATAATCCGCACCTGCTCCGTGAAGCCGCCGCTGACTGCCAGTCAGCGGCGGCTTGCTTCAACGTCCCTTGATAACTCAGGCAGGGCGTCCTAGTCGGAGATACCCAGGTTGTCGCGCTCCCGGGCAGCAGCGCTCTCGGGCAGGGGAATGAACCCGTCCCGCACCACCACGTCCTGCCCCTCGGCGGACAGCACCAGGCGCAGGAATTCCCGCTCGATGGGAGGCAGCTCCTCGTTGGGGTCCTTGTTCACGTAGACGTACAGGAACCGGGCCAGGGGATAGTCGCCGGAGATGGCGTTTTCGGCATTGGGCTCGTACAACTCACCGTCTTCCTCACCCAGCTTGATCGCCCGCACACCGGAGGTGTTGTAGCCGATACCGGAGTAGCCGATCCCGTTCAGGGATTCCGTCACCCCCTGGACCACCGAGGCCGAGCCGGGCTGCTCGTTGATGGCGTCCTTGAAATCGCCATCGCACAGGGCGTGCTCGCGGAAATAGCCGTAGGTGCCGGATACGGCATTGCGGCTGTACAGGGTGAAGTCGCGGCTCTCCCAGTCACCGTCCAGGCCCACCTGGCCCCAGTTGGTGATGTCTTCGTCATGACCACAGCGCCGGGTTTCGGAGAAGATGGCGTCCACCTGGGGAATGGACAGTCCCTCAATGGGGTTGTCACGGTTGACGAATACGGCAATGGTGTCGATCGCGGTGCGCACCAGCGTCGGAGGATACCCGTGGGCGTTTTCGAAGGACTCGATCTCCGACTCACGCATCTGCCGGCTCATGGGGCCGAAATTCGCTGTCCCCTCGGCCAGCGCGGTGGGCGCCGTCGAGGAACCGGCCCCCTCGATCTGGATGTTGACGTTCGGGTAGAACTCGTTGAACTCCTCGGCCCACAGGGACATGAGGTTGTTCAGGGTGTCGGACCCCTGGCTGGACAGGCTGCCGGAGATGCCGGAGACACTGCTGTACGACGGCAGCGAGTCATCGATCTCGGGCTCGTCATCGGCGTGCAACGTTGCAGCCGCAAGGGCCAGCGCCGAAGCGGTAACGGAAACCAGGCTTGTGCGAAACATTGGGTTAGCTCCAGGTTGCTGTGATTCTCCACAGGGTCTTGTTGTCTCTCTGCCGGTACATCCCGAACCGACTGAGCGTGGAGTATGGGGGGGCGGTCTGACAGCAACATGAAGCAAAGATGACACTTTCGTGACGTGACGGGACCAGCGTTCCGGCCCGCGACCGGGAGCGCCATCGGGGCTGCATCCGGCGAGCATGTCAGCGATACTGGAACGATTGCATGCGAATGATCCGGGGGGAGACACCATGGACCTTTACTACAGCCTGACCTCGCCTTACGCGCGCCTGGTCCGCATGGCACTGATCGAGAAGGAACAGAACGACGCCGTCACGCACCATGTGGTCAATCCCTGGGATGACGCGCCGGAGCTGGTCCGCGTCAACCCGCTGGTGCGGGTGCCGACCCTGGTCACCGACGATGGCACCACACTCACCGAGTGCCTGCTTCTGATCCGTTTCCTGGAGCGGCAGTGGCCGAGTCACGCACTCCTGCCGAAGACGGGCTACAGCCGCAACATGAGTGAGGCCGGGCTTGGCATGGGGATCATCGACTCGGCGGTGCACAAGCTGCTGGGGCGCAAGATCGCCGGCGAGGCCTTCGACGAGTCACCCCTGGGGCAACGGCGCAACCGGGCCATCGTCGCCGCCCTGGATGCGATGGAAGCCACCCCCCCGGGACCATTCCCGGAGCTTGGTGCACTGGCCACGCGGGTGTGCCTGGACTATCTGGACTTCCGCTTCCCCGAGATCAACTGGTCCGAGGGGCGTCCTGCACTCAGCGCCTGGCATGCGCGCTCCAGCGAACGACCATCAGTGCTCGACACCGCGCCGAGGGACGCCTGAAGCAAACGAAAACGCCCGCCGGAGAGGCGGGCGTGCTGCGGTTTCGTCATCCCATCGCGGTGCTTAGTCGCTGTCAGCGCTCAAGCGGTCGCGATTGGTCTCCACCGTGGCCGTGCCAATACCGTCGACTTCGGTCAGCGCATCGACACTGGCAAAGTTACCGTTGCTCTCACGGTAGTCCACGATTGCCTGGGCACGCGCATCACCGATGCCAGTGAGTTGCTCGGCCAGCGTGTCCGCGTCGGCGCTGTTGATGTCCACGCTGTCGGCCAGGGCAGCACCGCTGGCGAGCAGGGACAGGCACACGGAGAGAAGAACGAAACGGGTCGCTTTCCACATGATCAACTCCTTTTGCGTTTGTGGATCGCGGGCCTCCGCCCGCGGCCCCGGCAATGACCGGGACGGCGCCAGATTACCGCCGGCGCCAGACGGCCGCAAGACTCAAGTGAGCGTAGCGGCGATCGCCTCCAGCGCCCGTCCCGGTGACGCCGCTGCGGTGATCGGGCGACCAATGACCAGGTAATCCGCGCCCCGCCGGCGCGCCTCCTGTGGCGTCACCACACGACGCTGGTCGTCGGCGGCGGCGTCCGCGGGCCGAATGCCGGGTGTCACCAGCGCCGGCCCGGTGCCGTGCGCGGCACGCAGCATGGGGGCCTCGCGTGCGGAACACACGAGGCCGTCCAGCCCGGCGTCCAACGCCAGGGCACCCAGGCGCGCCACCAGGGCGTCGGGCTCGTGATCGAGGCCCACGGCGGCCAGATCCGGCCGCTCGTGGCTCGTGAGCACGGTCACCGCCGTCAGCAGGGGCCGTGCATCACCGTACGCCCCGACCGCATCACGCGCCGCCAGCAGCATGCGTTCGCCACCAAGGGCGTGGACGTTGACCATCCATACCCCGAGATCCGCCGCAGCCCGGCAGGCCGCGGCAGCGGTATTGGGGATATCGTGGAATTTCAGATCCAGAAAGACACTGAAGCCCCGCCCCTGCAGGCGCTCCACGAGTTGCGGCCCGGCGCGGGTGAACAGCTCCTTGCCGACCTTCAGCCGGCACAGTGCCGGATCCAGCTCGTCGACCAGCGCCTCGGCGCGATTCGCCGAATCCACGTCCAGCGCTACGACGATCCACGGCTGCTCTGCGGCCACGATTACTCTCCCTGGACGCCCTGGATGGGCTTGATGGTCGCCCAGGAACGGCAACTGGGACAGTGCCAGTGCAGCGTCCGCGCCTGGAAGCCGCAGTGGCGGCAACTGTAGCCGGGACGATCCCGTAGCAGCGAGTGGAACAACTCCCGCAGGACCTGCAGATCCTCGCCATCGGCCTGACCGGAGCGACTGAGATTGAGCTCAATAAGCCGGTTCAGGCCCCGCACCGACGGCCGTGCCCGCAGCTGATCCACCAGGTAACGGGCAGCGGCCTCCTCGCCGTCGTCCTGGCGAATGCGCTCGGCCAGGGCCAGCACCAGCGAAGCGCCACTGTAGGCGCGCTGCAGTTCTTCCAGGTACTTGCGGAAAGCGTCGACGCGGCCGAGCTGGGTATAACACTCATGCAACCCCACCAGGACTTCGGGCAGGTAGTCACGGTCCTGGTCCCGGATGCGCTGATAGCACTTCAACGCCTGCTTGTAATTGCCCACGCCCCGCTCGATGTCACCCTGCAGGATACTGGCACGCACGCACCCCGGGTCCCCCGTCAGGGCGCGCTTGATCAGATTGCGGGCATGATTGATCTCACCCGAACGCCAGGCGGCATCTGCCTGCTCACAATAGAACTGGGCAATCATCGGCCCCATCTCCCGATGACTGTACTGCTCCAGGCGCGCTGCCACCTGAATCGCGTTGCCCCACTCTTTCTCCTGCTGGTAGATGTCCAGAAGGTGCGTCAGAGCCTGTGGGACATGACTGCCTGCCTCCACCACTTCCTGGAAGAGGTTCTCGGCCCGGTCCAGCAGACCGGCACGCAGGTAGTCCTCACCAAGTTCAAGCAGGGCAAGGGTGCGCTGTTCGCGGTTCAGCGACGGGCGGGCAATGAGGTTCTGATGAATGCGGATGGCCCGCTCCACCTCACCGCGGCGGCGGAAGAGGTTGCCCAAGGCCAGGTGGGTCTCCACGGTGTCGGCGTCCACCTCCACCATGCGGGTGAACACCTCGATGGCCTTGTCGGGCTGTTCGTTCAGCAGATAGTTGAGGCCCTGGAAGTAGTCCCCACGCAGGGCCTCTCGACCATCGGGACCACCGGCATCGGTGCGGCCGCGGCGCCCAATGATCCAGCCCGAGAAGGCCGCGACCGGGAGCAGGAGCCAGAAGAGTTCCACCATGCGGAGGCCTAACGGGTGTCCTTCAGGGGCAGGCGGCGCAGTTCGCTCAATTCCTTTTCACTGTCGCGCACACGCTTGCGCAGGCGGCGCAGTTCGCGCTGTTTGCCCATGACCACACCCAGCGCGCTAAGCACGCCGAGTACGGCGCCCACGATCAGGGCGGCGACCAGGGCCAGGGACAATGGCATGGGCACGGAGCCGAAGTAGTAGTCCACGTCCACGCGTGAGGCATTCAGGAGGGAAAAGGTCAACCCGAACAGGATGACGATGAGGAGTGCCGCGAACCCGAGCAGCCGACGCATAGGCTTCATCTCCCGTCGAAGTGAGGGCGCACGCAACCGCGCCGGAAATTACCGCGGGCGCGTGCAGCGCACACGCCGCAGGCTAGTCACCGTTGACGCGGTGCCGCAGTTCCTTACCCGGTTTAAAATGTGGCACATACTTCGCGGGCAGGGCAACGGGGTCACCGGTCTTGGGGTTGCGACCAATACGCGGCGGCCGATGGTGCAGCGAGAAACTGCCGAAACCCCGGATCTCGATACGCTGACCGGACGACAACGCCTCGCTCATGTGCTCGAGCAGGGTCTTTACCGCTACTTCCACGTCGCGATAAGCCAGATGCTGCTGTTTCGTGGCAATGACTTCGATGAGTTCGGATTTCGTCATTCGTTTTTTCCGGACGATTCCGTGCGGTTGCGGCCTCAACCGGTGTGTCGGGCCACCCGGCAACCGATGAATGGAACGTTTTTCGGGAACTGCCGGGCGAAGGTGGCAGCCTTCGCCCGGCCTGAAACGCCGTATCAGTCGTCCTGGTTACCGCCTTCCATCTGCTCCTTGAGCAGATCGCCAAGGGACGTCCCCCCGGATGCGGCGCTGCCACGGCTGTAGTCCTGCACCGCCTTGGCCTCGTCCTGGACATCCTTGGCCTTGATGGACAGGCTGATCGAACGGTTCTTGCGATCCACGCCGACGAACTTGGCTTCCACCTCGTCACCTTCCTTGAGGTGGCTGCGGGCGTCATCAACCCGCTCGCGCGCAATGTCGGAGGCCCGCAGCACGCCCTCGACGCCGTCGCCGAGGTCGAGCACGGCACCCTTGGCGTCCACTTCCTTGACGGTGCCCTTGACCATGGAGCCCTTGGGGTGATCGGCCATCCAGGCGGAGAACGGGTCGTCCTCCATCTGCTTGATGCCCAGGGAGATGCGCTCGCGATCGGCATCCACGGAGAGGACCACGGCCTCCACGTCATCACCCTTCTTGAAGTTGCGCACGGCTTCTTCGCCGGCCTCTTCCCAGGACAGGTCGGACAGGTGAACCAGCCCGTCGATACCGCCTTCCAGGCCGACAAAGATGCCGAAATCGGTGATGGACTTGATCTGGCCGGTGACCCGGTCACCCTTGTTGTGGGTTGCGGCAAACAACTCCCAGGGGTTGGCCTGGCACTGCTTGATGCCGAGCGAAATGCGGCGGCGCTCGCCGTCGATATCCAGCACCATGACTTCGACTTCGTCGCCCACGGCAACGACCTTGCCCGGGTTGACGTTCTTGTTGGTCCAGTCCATCTCGGAGACGTGCACCAGCCCTTCGACGCCCTCTTCGATCTCGACGAAGCAGCCGTAGTCGGTGATGTTCGTGACGCGGCCCACCACGCGGGTGCTCTCCGGATACCGGTTGGCAATATTTTCCCACGGATCCTCGCCCAGCTGCTTGAGGCCGAGAGAGACGCGGTTGCGCTCGCGATCGAACTTGAGGACCTTGACCTCGATCTCCTGGCCGACTTCCACGACCTCGGAGGGATGCTTCACGCGGCGCCAGGCCATGTCGGTGATATGCAGCAGGCCGTCGATGCCACCGAGGTCCACGAACGCGCCGTAGTCGGTCAGGTTCTTGACGATGCCCTTCAGCTGCTGACCTTCCTGCAGGCGCTCGAGCAGCGCTTCGCGCTCGGCGCTGTACTCTTCCTCGACCACCGCGCGCCGGGAAACCACCACGTTGTTGCGGCGCTCGTCGAGCTTGATGACCTTGAATTCCAGTTCGCGCCCTTCGAGATAGGTGGTATCGCGCACCGGACGAATATCCACCAGCGACCCCGGCAGGAATGCGCGGATGTGCTTGAGGTCGACGGTGAAGCCGCCCTTGACCTTGCCGCTGATGATCCCGTTGACCGTCTCGCCGTTCTCGTAGGCGGCTTCCAGGTGCTTCCAGGCGTGCGCACGCTTGGCCTTCTCGCGGGACAGACGGGTTTCGCCGAAACCGTCCTCGACGGCGTCCAGCGCGACCTCCACCTCGTCTCCGACGCCGACTTCGATCTGCCCGTTCTCCCCGAAGAACTCGTTCGCGGGAATCACGGCCTCGGATTTCAGTCCGGCGTTGACCACCACGTGGTCGCCGCGGATATCCACCACCTTGCCCGTAACGATGGCGCCGGGGCGCATGTCGGTCTGGGCGAGGCTCTGTTCAAACAGTTCGGCAAAACTTTCGGTCATTGGTCAGTTAGTCCTGGGGCATCCGCCACGCAAAGCGTGCGCATGACACCTGCTCGTTGCGTTGTTGAATAAAAACAGCCGACAAGGCCCATGCCGTGCCGACCACCCTGGTTAATCCACTATGATAGCTTGTTTCGCAACAGCTTGAGTACCCGTGCCACCACCTCGTCGATGGAAAGCCCGGTGGTATCAAGCTCTTCCGCATCCGCCGCGGCCACGAGTGGCGCAATTTCGCGGTTCCGATCCCGCTCGTCCCGGATGGCGATGTCCTCTAGAAGACTGGCGAGGCTAACATCAACCCCCTGTTCCTTCAACTGTTTATGGCGCCGATGGGCCCGCTCCTCGGCGCTCGCAGTCAGGAACACTTTTGCGGTGGCATCCGGGAACACCACCGTCCCCATATCCCGCCCGTCCGCCACCAGCCCCGGCGCCTTGCGGAAATCCCGCTGACGCTGCAGCAGTGCGTCCCGGGCGGCCGGCACGGCGGCGACACGGGACGCCAGGTCGCCGGTGGTTTCGCTACGCAGAGCGACCGTCACGTCCTCACCGTCCACCAGCACCCGGACGTCACCCTCCGCGGTCGGCTCGAAGACCACGTCCAGCTCGCGCCCCACCGCGGCCAGCCGTTCCGGATCGCTCTCGTCCACGCCCCGGTGGTGCGCTGCCACCGCCAGCGCCCGGTAGATGGCGCCGCTGTCCAGCAGATGCCAGCCCATGGCTTCGGTCACGGCACGGCACACCGTGCCCTTGCCAGACCCCCCGGGGCCGTCCACGGCCAGCACGGGTACGGTGTGGTCGGTCATTGCGCCTCCACGGGATGCACCTGATCGATATTGATACCGGCTTCCCTGGCCAGTGCCACGAAGCCGGGGAAGGAGGTGTCCACGTTACGGCAGTTGCGAATGGTGATCGGCTCCTCGCTCACCAGGCCGGCCATGGCGAACGCCATGGCAATGCGGTGGTCACC
>SLMR01000318.1 GCA_007133445.1 Aquisalimonas sp.
ACCGAGCCGGCCTATCGCATGCTCAATATCGGTCCCTATCCCGGCGTGGTGCCCGGCGGTGACAGCGCCATCCGCGGTGAGGTGTATGAAGTGAGCCCGGCGCTGTTCCGGCAACTCGACGCGCTGGAGGACTATCCGCGCAGTTACGACCGCGAGCGCATACAAACACCCTGGGGATCCGCGTGGATGTATTTGTACCGGCCGCGCGGTCAGCGCCTGCCCGAAATCCCCTCCGGCGACTGGTTTCACAAGCGCCGAGGAGTGGGCTGATCATTCGTTCAAACCGCTGTGGCAATGCAGCAACGAAAGGCAGTGACTTTCCCGGAATCCATGCCTATGCTCCAGACAAGGGGAACAAGAACACTACGACCCGGACATTGCGTTAGCGGAGGAGAGAGCCATGGCAATGGCCCTGAAGCTCGAGCCGGAGAAGTGCACTGGCTGCATGCAGTGCGAGATGGCCTGCTCGTACGAGAATGAAGGGGTGTTCAACCCTGCCAAGTCGCGCATCAAGGTCTTCAATTTCCACGAAGAGGGCAAGTTCGCACCCTACACCTGCACTCAGTGTGAAGAGGCCTGGTGCATGCACGCCTGCCCGGTCGAGGCTATCGTCATCGACATGGCCACTGGCGCCAAGAATGTGCTCGCCGATGTCTGCGTGGGCTGCAAGGTCTGCACCATCGCCTGCCCCTTCGGCACGGTCAACTACGAGCCGGACTCCGGCAAGGTGATCAAGTGCGATCTCTGCGGTGGTGATCCCTGGTGTGCCAAGGCGTGCCCCACCGGTGCCATCACCTACGTGGACGAGACCGATACCACTTACGAACGCATGCGGGCCTGGGCCCAGCAGGCACCCTCGGCGCCGGCGCGGTTCAACCCGCCCAAGCCGAAGGAAGTGCAGGTGTTCGAGCGCTGAGGCGGAGGATCGAGACATGGCCTGGACGGGAAATGTGCTGCGGGTGAACCTCACCAATGGCAGCGTTACGAGTGAGCCCCTGAACATGCAGTGGGCGCGGGAATACCTGGGGCAGCGCGGGCTTGCCACCAAGTACCTGGCAGAGGAAGTGGACCCGAAGGTCGATGCCCTGTCCCCGGAGAACAAGCTGATCATGGTGACCGGCCCGCTTACGGGCACCATGGCCTCCACCGGCGGGCGCTATTCGGTGGTAACCAAGAGCCCGCTGACCGGGGCCGTCGCCTGCTCCAACTCCGGCGGCTACATCGGTGCCGAGCTCAAGATGGCCGGCTGGGACATGGTGATCTTCGAGGGGCGCTCCGAGAAACCGGTGTATCTGCACATCGAGAACGACCAGGCGCGCCTGCTCCCCGCCGACGAGATCTGGGGCAAGTCGGTGTGGGAGGCTGACGGGATTCTCCACCGTCGGCACCATGATCCGGACATGCGCATCTCCTGCGTGGGCCGGTCAGCGGAGGCCGGCAATCTCTACTCGGCCATCGTCAACGATCTCCACCGCGCCGCCGGGCGCTCCGGCGTGGGCACGGTGATGGCCTCCAAGCACCTGAAAGCCGTGGCCGTGCGTGGCACGCGCGGGGTCGGCAACATCAAGGATCCCATGCGCTTCATGCAGGCCACCGAGGCCGGCAAGAAGGTGCTGGCGGACAACGCCGTCACCGGCGGCGGACTGCCCCAGTACGGGACCCAGGTGCTGATGAACGTCATCAACGAAATGGGCGCCATGCCCACGCGCAACATGCGCGAGGTGCAGTTCGAGGGGGCGCACAGGATCTCCGGCGAGGCCATGCACGAGCCCCGCGAGACCGATGGCAAGCCCAACCTGACCACCAACGCGGCCTGTTTCGCTTGCACCATCGCCTGCGGACGCATCGCCACCATCGATCAGGGCCATTACACGGTGCAGAACAAGCCCGAGTACTGGCATGCCTCCGGCGGGCTCGAATATGAGGCGGCCTGGGCGCTGGGTTCGGATACCGGCGTGGACGACATCGAGGCGCTGACCTATGCCAACTTCCTCTGCAATGAGGATGGCATGGACCCGATCTCCTTTGGCTCCACCGTGGCCGCGGCCATGGAGCTCTATGAGATCGGTGCGTTGACCAAGGACGACACCGGCGGACTGGAGCTGAACTTCGGCTCCGCCCAGGCGTTGACCACCTGCGCCGAACTCACCGCCAAGGGCGAGGGCTTCGGCAAGGAGCTCGGGCTCGGGTCGCGGCGGTTGTGCGAGAAGTACGGCCACCCGGACCTGTCCATGACGGTCAAGAGCCAGGAGTTCCCGGCCTACGACCCGCGTGGCATCCAGGGCATGGGGCTGGCCTATGCCACTTCCAATCGCGGCGCCTGCCACCTGCGGGGGTATACCGTTTCGTCCGAAGTGCTGGGGATCCCGGAGAAGACCGATCCGCTGGTCACCGAGGGCAAGCCGGAGCTGGTCAAGGCATTCCAGGATGCCACCGCCGTGGTGGACTCCTCGGGGCTTTGCGTGTTCACCACCTTTGCCTGGACCCTCGACGACATCGCGCCCCAGATCGATGCTGCCTGCGACGGTGAGTGGACCACCGAGTACCTGCTAGAAGTGGGTGAGCGGATCTGGAACCTGGAGCGGGATTTCAACCTCAAGGCCGGCCTCACCGGGAAGGACGACACCCTGCCCAAGCGGCTGCGCAAGGATGCGGCCAACGTGGGACCTGCCCAGGGCATGGTCAACGAGGTGGAAGCCATGATGCCGCACTACTACGCGGTCCGCGGCTGGACGCCCGAGGGCGAACTCACCGACGAGACGCGGCAGCGCCTGCGGCTGTGAGCGGCGACGGCGCGGCACGGTGACCGATGTCGGCACCGTGCCGGGTGGCGACAAGCGAGGATAAGCGATCATGCGACATGTCATCGTAGGTGCCGGGCCGGCGGGCGTCGTAGCGGCGGAGCAGCTGTACGACCTGGATCCGGAGGCGAACATCACGTTGATCAGCGGTGAGCCTGAGCCACCCTATTCGCGGATGGCGATTCCGTATTA
>SLMR01000161.1 GCA_007133445.1 Aquisalimonas sp.
GCTGCTCGCCGATGCCCCGCAGGCGCCGGAGTTCATCAACCTGGGCGGCGGTTTCGGCATTCCCTACTTCCCCGGCGACCGCGCCCTGCACCTCGCCGCCGTAAGCGAGCGTCTGCACCTGCTGGATCGCCAGCTCGCCGCCGCCCTGCCCGACACCCACATGGTCATCGAACTCGGCCGCTACATCGTCGGGGAAGCCGGCGTGTACGTCACCCGCATCGTGGACCGCAAGATCTCCCGCGGACACACTTACCTCATCACCGACGGCGGCATGCACCACCACCTGGCCGCTTCCGGCAACCTCGGCCAGGTGCTGCGCAAGAACTACCCCGTGGCCATTGCCAACCGGCTGCAGGAGTCGGGGGGCGACCCAGTCACCGTCAGCGGCCCCCTGTGCACGCCGCTGGACGTGCTGGCGGACCGCATCGCGCTGCCCCGTGCGGTGGTGGGGGATCTGGTTGCGGTATTCCAATCCGGAGCCTACGGGCTCACCGCCAGTCCGGTCGGGTTTCTGGGGCATCCGGAGCCGGGGGAGGTTTTTCTGCCGGGAGCGGGCGGACCGGGGTAGTACGATGGCAGGGGATGGTTCGGGGGTGAATCAAACGGTGCATCAAGATGCACCCTACGGTTGCCGGCGCCGTGTACGTATCCCGTTCCCCGAAGGCTCCGGCTGGGCTCGGCGCTGGGTGCATCTTGATGCACCGCAAAACCACTTGCCACACCCCGGCTTTCCCACTTGCCCAAACCGCCCGATGGCGGCACTCTCAGGATCACCGCTGCTGAACCAAGGACACCCGGCGTACCGTGCCCCACCGCCTCCCATACTACCTGGCCATCGCCGCCGTCGTCGGCATCATCCCGCTATTCTTCATTGATCTCGGGCCGTACCGGCGCATCTTCGCGCCCGAGGTCCACGCCTTCGGCCATCTGGTGTTCTTCGCCATCCTGGCGTGGGTGGCGCTGCAACTCCCCATGGTGCGGCGCTATTCCTACCCCGTTCGCGCGGTTGTCGTCCTCGTCGGCGCCGTGCTGCTCGGCGGCATGATCGAGCTGATCCAGCCCTACTTCGGCCGCTCGGCCGCCATCAAGGACGTGTGGCAGAACCTCCTCGGGGCGTCCATCACCGTCGCCCTGTCCGCCCCCCGCGGAGCGGCCCGCCGAATTCTGGTGAGCGTGGTGGCCGTCGTGCTGTTCCTGGAGATGCACAACCCGGTCACCTCGCTCTGGGACAGGGGCGTTGCCCGCATCCAGTTTCCGGTACTGTCGGATTTCAGCACCGCGTTCGAAGACCGGCGCTGGTCCTCGGGCACACCGGATTCCAGCATCGCCCGCGTCGGTCAGCGCTCGCTGCGGGTGGACCTGCAACCCTCCCGCTACGCCGGCACTACCATGCGCCGCTCCTTCGGCGACTGGAACGAGCACAACACGCTGGAATTCAGCATCTACGTGCCCGATGGTTCCCTTGGCATCACCGTTTCCATCCGGGACCACGAGCATCTCGACCGCGGCGGCGCCTACATCGACCGCTTCAACCGCCGGTTCCTGCTACAGCCCGGCTGGAACGATGTCAGCATCCCCGTGGCCGACATCCGCGATGCGCCGCAGGAACGCCAGCAGGATTTGAGCGACATCGCCGAGCTCGCCATTTTCACCTCCAACCTGGAGGAGGAGCGGACGTTCTACCTGGACCGGGTGCGGTTGCGGGAGTAGGGCGTCGGGGCTGGCGCAAGACCACGACAGCGTGCACACTCGTGTGGCCTGACGGTTCGGTGCATCAAGGTGCACCGAGAGCAAATTCGCGCCACGGCTCCGGCGCGGCGCGTAGGGTGCATCTTGATGCACCGAAACAACCGTGCCGAACCGACAACGTCAAGAAACCGATACGGCCCGCTTTTCGGCGCCTATGGACCCGACACCATGTACGAGGAGTTCTACAACCTCACCGGCAAACCCTTTCAGCTCAGCCCCGATCCGTCCTTCTTTTTCGGCAGCCGTGGCCACAAACGCGCCATGGCCTACCTGGAGTACGGCGTGGAGCAGGCGGAGGGTTTCATCGTCATCACCGGCGAAGTGGGTGCCGGCAAGACCACCCTCGTACGCAATCTGTTCAACGGCCTGAACCGCAACGAAGTCATCGCCGCCCAACTCGTCAGCACCCAGCTCGAGGCCGACGACATGCTCCGTGCCGTCTGCTCGGCGTTCGGGCTGGAATTCCGGGGCAACAAGGCGGAACGCCTGCTCTCCCTGGAATCCTACCTGCTGGAGCGCCAGCGCGAGGGCAAACGCTGCCTGCTCGTGGTGGACGAAGCCCAGAACCTGCCGCCTGCGGCCGTGGAAGAGCTGCGCATGCTCTCCAACTTTCAGACCTCGCAGGGCTCCCTGCTACAGAGCTTCCTGGTGGGCCAGCCGGAGTTCCGCAACACCCTGCAGAGCCCGTCCATGCGCCAGCTCCGTCAGCGCGTGATCGCCACCTACCACCTGGGGCCGCTGGATGCAGAGGAAACCCGGGGCTACATCGAACACCGGCTGCAGCGGGTGGGATGGCAGAACGATCCCGAGTTCAGCAACGAGGCCTTCGAAGCCCTTCACGAATACGCCGCCGGCATCCCGCGCCGCATCAACACCGTCTGCGACCGGCTGCTACTCATGGCGTTCCTGGAGGAACTCCACTTCATCGACAGCGAAACCGTTCAGGAGGTCATCAACGAACTGGACCAGGACTTCGGAGTCCGTGGCGACGAAGGCGATACGCCCCCGGACCTCGATGGTAGCGGGTACCAGCAGGGCGGCGGCGCTCCCGTCAGCGATGCCAACGCATCGGACATGCACGCCCACATCGAGAAACTGGGCGCACGGGTTTCGCGGCTGGAGCGCTACGTCGTCTACACATCCAAGCTCTCCCGCCAAATCCTCTCCCATGTGAACAAGAAAAAGATAACTGACTGACAAGAAAGCCCTTTCCCTACAACCCCACCGCGAAACCGGCATCAC
>SLMR01000030.1 GCA_007133445.1 Aquisalimonas sp.
AAGGAGGTGGAGACCAAGGCCGGGAAGATCACGCTGGAGACGGAGGGGCTCTCCCTGGAGTATCTGGAGCCGGACTGGCGCACCGAGCTGCTGTCGGTGATCACCAACCCGAACGTGGCCTACATCCTGATGTTGATCGGGATCTACGGGATCATCTTCGAGTTGGCCAACCCGGGCTCCATTGTGCCCGGCGTTCTCGGCAGTATCAGCCTGCTCCTGGCCCTGTTCGCCTTCCAGGCGCTGCCCATAAACTATGCCGGTCTGGCCCTGATGCTTCTGGGAGCGGCCTTCATTGTCGGCGAGGCCTTCATGCCCAGCTTCGGTGTGCTCGGCATTGGTGGCATTGCCGCGTTCATCATGGGGTCGCTGCTGCTGGTGGACACCGGCGTCGAGGCCTACGAGCTGTCCCTGGAAGTGATTATCGGCGTCTCCGCTGTCAGCTTCGTCGTGATCTTCGGTATTGCCACCATGGCCTTGCGCGCTCACCGCAAGCGGGTTGCGTCCGGTGTTGAGCAGATGAGCGGCGAGCGTGCCGAGGCCGCTTCGGACTTCCGGGACGGTCACGGCAAGGTCAAGCTGCTGGGCGAGACCTGGAATGCCGAACTGGAAGGCGAGGGCGAGGTCCGGAAGGGGGAGATGGTCCGCGTGGTCGCCGTCGAGGGGCTGAAGGTTCGTGTGGCTGCCATTGGAACGGGGAGGACGGAACCGTGAGTCTGCGCGAGGATGCCATAGAGCGCTTCCGGGAGTGGTTTGACAGGGCCCTGGAGCACGAGGATGTCGCCGATGCCACGGCGATGACGTTGTCCACCGTGAGCCCCGAGGGGCAGCCGGCGGCACGGACGGTCCTGCTCAAGGAGGTGGATGACCGCGGCTTCGTCTTCTACACCAACAAGCGTTCGCGCAAGGGCCGGCACCTCGCGGCGACTCCTCGTGCGGGCCTCTGCTTCTTCTGGCCGCCATTGGGGCTGCAGGTGCTGGTGGAAGGGAAGGTCCATGACGTCAGCGACGCCGAGGCGGACGCCTACTTCGCCTCACGCCCGCGGCTGAGTCAGATCGGCGCCTGGGCTTCGCAGCAGTCCGAGCCCCTGGAAGCGCCTGAATCCCTGGCGCAGCGCGTGGACGAACTGGAGCGGGAGTATGCCGACACGACCGTGCCCCGTCCGCCGCACTGGTCTGGCTACCGGATTGACCCCACGCTGATGGAGTTCTGGTCCGCTGGTGACGGTCGCCTGCATCGCCGGGAACGCTACCAGGTCGACGCCGGGGGCCACTGGCAGCACTGTTTCGTCTACCCCTGACAGACGGCGGATACGGCGTGCATCAGTGGATTCCGAGCCCGGCGATAGCCGCCAGGCGTTTCAGCCCGGGAAGACAGGCGGCCACCAGCGCCGCCGTGAGTAGCAGCGTCGCCAGGAGCCCGAGGTGTTCCGCCAGCAGGGCTCCGAGTACGGGCCCTACAAGCAGCCCGACGGCGAAAGCCAGATTAAAGACGGCATAGGCGACGGCGTAAGACTGTCCCGGATGGCGGTCGACGCGTGCGGCCAGCCCTGGAAGCGTGGGGCCAAGGGCTAGGGCGCAACAAAGCCCCGTGACGATGAATAGCGGTGCCGTCCACCACGCGTCGGGCACCAGGGCGAATAGTGGCAGCACCAGGATCAGTGGTATCGCGCCGCGCCGTATCGTGGGCACCGGTCCCCAGCGATCGGCGCCGTGACCGGCCAGTGGTGACGCGAAACCGAACGCAAGGGCGATCAGTCCGAACAGTACGCCGATGGTGCCTGCGCTGCTGCCGAAGCGCTGCTCCAGGAACAGGGGTAGCGTAGGTTCCAGAAGACCCATGATCGCCCCCACGGCCGCTACTACCACTGCCAGGCCGACGATGCCTGGATCGGCGAGCAGGTGGTGCGGCGGAGCATCCGGAACGGCTGTCGCCGGCTGCAGACGGGGCAGAATCACGGCGGCGGCGATGGTCAGCCCGAAGGCGACTGCCGCGGGTAGCACGAACGCCGCGGCAACGCCGAACCAGTCGCTGACGAACCCGCCGAGAGGTGGTCCGGCCATCAGACCCACCGCGAAACCGGTCATCACCAGGCCCATGGTGCGACCGCGTTCCCGGGCCGGCCACTGGTCGGCGATGGCTGCCAGACCGGCCGTCCACGTGGCCCCGGACGTGGCGCCTTGCAGGGTCCGAGCCACAACCATGGCAGCAAAGCTGTCCGCCACCAGGAACAGCACCATGATAAGTGCCAGGCCACCGATGCCGGCCACCAGCGGAACGCGATACCCCCAGCGGCGTACGGCCAGGCCGATCAGTGGCGTTGCCACGCACAGGCCGAATGCGTAACTGCCCAGGAGTATGCCGGCGGCACTCTGACCGAAGCCCAACTCGCGACCGAGTTGCGGCAGCATCGGAACCACCAGCCCGTAGACCAGCGTGTCCAGGGCCGTGCCAGCGACGATCAGGGCCAGTAGGGCCCGGCGTACCCTCGAGGACATGATCAGGGTGCCCGGTGAACAGTCCGCCGGCCGCTACGCCCCATCAGTGACCGAACCCCATGGCCTCGGGCCAGGGCACCAGTTGGCTGGCATCGGGCGCGTGCAGTATGTCCCCGGGCTGGATCAGCTCGAGTTCAATGCCGTGGGTCGCCGCCTGGCTCTGCCAGTGCTGCCGGATACGGGTGATGGAGTCCGGGACCAGAGGGTACTGGTTGGCGAAAAAGAGGACCCGGTCATCTGCCGAGCGGGCAAGCACCGTGAAGGCCACGGGCCCCAGTGCCGGCCGGCTGTGCTCGGTCAGGCTCAGGCCGGCGACCTGATCCCACGCGTTGACGTCGGTAATTACCTCGTTGATTTCCTCGGTCTCCGGCGGGATGGCGGCGAGTCGCGCTGCCGAGAGCGCACGGTCGATCTCGGCGTCCGCCATGTCCGGGGCGTCCTCGGTGATGCTCACCCGCAGGCCGTTTGCGGCCAA
>SLMR01000228.1 GCA_007133445.1 Aquisalimonas sp.
CTCCTTCTCCTGGAGGCACTTGTCGCGGGCGATGATGTGATTGTCGCTGATCCCCTGCTCGCCCAGTCGATCGACGCGCCCGAACCGCTGGCGCAGGGCGCTCAGGGGCGCCAGCTCGGTTACCAGCGCATCGAAATCGAGGTCGGCACCGACCTCCACGGTCTGGGTCGCCACCACGAACAGCGGGCCGTTGTCCCGGGCCCGCCCCCTGCCGGCACGGATACGCGGCCATAGCGGGTCGAGGGTTGCCTGCCGGTCGTGGGGGCGAACCCGGCCGGTCAGCAGGACGGCGTCGTACTTTCGATTCTGGAGCCACTCGAAGATCCGGCGCGCGGTCCGCACCTGATTGACCACAATGCCGACCACGGCCCCGGGTCCGTGGCCCTGCGCGCTCGCCACCGCCTGCTTCGCCACGGCGGGGGTAAACCGGTTGTCCGCCGCTTCGGTGATCTCGAAGTGCGCGCGCTTGCGGGCATCAAGGCGCTTTTTCAGGTCAGGGACCCGGTGGTCTTGTTCGGACAGGGTGAGCACATCTGCGGACTCTGCGCCGGGGGTCGCCGAAAGCCGGATGCAGCGGATGTCGGCACCCCGCTCCGTCGCGGCTTGCACGGTGGTGACGAAAGGTCGCGACAGGTGGGCCTCGTCCACCAGATAGAGCGCGTTGGTCCCCACGAATCCGGCGTGCGCCGGCCACATCCGCGAGGAAACGCCGTAGCCGCGATGCAGCAGCCGGGATCCCACCTGGTCTACCGTGCTCAGCACGAGGGTGACTCGCTCCGGATACAGTGGCCAGTCTTCATCGGTGTGTACACCGCCGCGCAGGCGAACCACCTGGATCGGGCCGAGCCGACGAGATACTTCGGCGAGCGGGCCAGCCACGGCGTCGGCCAGAGCCTGGCGCAGGTGCTCGGCACGAAGATGGGCCTCGTCCACGACCACGCGCCGATCGATGATGAAGAAGATCCGGCGGGGCCCGCCGTGGGCGGCGTGGTAGAGCGCCGCATCCAGCATGGCCGTCTTGCCGCAACCGGTGGGCACGGCCACGGCTGCTGGCGGCTCGCCGGTGTTCAGCCGTCGTGCGGCTTCCACTTGCCAGGGGAAGGGGCGATGGCCGTGGACGGCGTCAAAGAAGGTCTCGAATTCCATGGTGGCTTACCCCTCCCACGGACGGAACAGGCCGATACCGAAATACCGCATGCGGCCGGCGATGACCGGCCCCTGAACGGGCTCGGGGAACCGAACCCGGGCGTGGAACCGCGGCAGGCGCGTGCTGTACTCGCCGATGCCGAGAGCCCCCTGCCACAGAGACCACGCGGACGGCGTCACGCTTTCAGGTACAGGGAAACCCGCTCGCACCAGGCTGTCGCGAATCGCCTCGGTACGGCTCTCCTCGCTGCGCCTTCGGGGCAGCCGATCCGGAATCACCGGCGTCACCGTCACCCAGTCGCGTGCCGGTCGGGTCCAGTGGCCCGGCCTCAGGGCTTGCGGCGGGAGACGTTCCGGATCCGGCGGCGCCAACGGTGCGCGTCGGCCATCCGCAAGGGGCAGCCCCTTCTCCTGCACGCGACCCAACGCCCTGAGCACACTCAGCCGATCCGCGTCGTCCATGTCGCGCGGCAGGGCAACGGCCAGGCCGAGCACCCGGCCCCGGGCGTGGATGTGGCCGACATCGGCCAGCGGCAGCCACGCGACGTGGAGGCACTCGGGGTTCCCCGCCACTGCCGGTGGCGCGCTTTCGTCAAGGGCTGCAAGCACCGCACTGCGCAGGGCGCGGGTGAGTACGCCGGATGACTCGATTCCGTGAGTGATCTCCCGGAGTCGCAGGATATGGAGGGTGCCGAAAGGGCCGACCAAAGCCGCCGCGCGCCGCGAGCGATCGCGGTATCCGCCGAGCGGCTCGAAGCCGGAAGGCGGACGCCGAACCTGCCAGCGCGGCCGCTGGTGCAATTCCTCCAGCTCCCGCAGCCGACCGGGCACCACCATCCGCAGGTAGTCATCCCCTTCGGCGCCCGGTTCCAGAGTGGGATGTGGGAGCGGCCCCTGGTAGGCCCGGGCCACCACCATGGAGTGGGACGTGCCGACGTGGGTCATGCGGGTGCACAGGTCGTCCAGTGCATCCAGGACGGTCTCGGGGGCCTCGGCGTCCCAGCCATAACGGACGACCGGCGGCCCCAGCGGGTAGGCGACCGGGAACTCCCGTGGCTTGCGGGCGCGATAGACTGGATGCTCCACCACCCTTGGCTGGGTGTTGTGATCGGCGGGCGGCACATAGCTGGTCGGTGCCGGCTGGCAGTCGGCCGAGGGCGCCTGAATCACTGGCGGCGCCTGCTGCTCCAGCCACTCCAGGGCGGGGCGCGCTGCCCCGATGCCCCCCTCGCCATGGCCGGCCGCGGCGACCAGCGCGGAGTAGAGCCGCGAGGGATGCGGCGGCCACTCCGGCGCTGCGGGGGCATGGCTGCTGGCGGCGTAGCAGCGGCCTCCGGGGAATGAGACTTCCACCACCAGCATGGTGGCTACTCCTCTTCCGCCCGGGCTGACTCCCGGCTACGGCGCACCAGCTCTTGCAGGCGGTCATCCGCCTCGACTTTCAGAGGTTCGTGACGCCAGGCCAGTCCCGCGTGCTCCGCCCGTTCCAGGCACTCCCGCAGAAGCCGGTGCGCTTGGTCGGCATCCAGCGCGAACGATTCCACCTCCTCCAGGGTGCGGCCCACGACTTCCAGTGTCGGCCGGGCAGTCGGGATCAGGTCGCAACCGGCGCGCAGGAAATAGCCGGCCTCCATCTGGCTCAGCAGTCCATAGAGCCCCAGGGCCACCGTGCTCGCCCGGCCCGCCCGGTCGCGCTGGGGATCCGGATTGCCCGGGCCGTCCTCGAACCGCAAACGACGGACCGCCGCCAGGGAGATCAGCGAACTCTGCAGGGCATGGCGGATGGAGGCGCCGCGCTCTTCGGTATTGGGTACGTTGCCAAGCC
>SLMR01000023.1 GCA_007133445.1 Aquisalimonas sp.
CGCCCGGGACGCGGGCGTGGACACGCTGATCGTCACGGGAACCAGCGAGCGGGAGAGCCAGGCCGCCAGCGAATGGGCCGCCGCTTACCCTGGCGCGATCTACGCCACGGCGGGGGTTCACCCCCATGGGACTCGCGAGTGCGGCAGCGACACCCTCGCAACCCTGCGGGAACTGGCTGACAGGCCGCACGTAGTCGCCATCGGCGAGACCGGTCTGGACTTCAATCGCGATTTCTCGCCGCGACCGGATCAGGAGGCGGTGTTCGCCCGGCACCTGGAGCTGGCGGCAGAGCGGGGGCTGCCGGTCTTCATCCACCAGCGCGACGCCCATGAACGGCTGCTGGGGATTCTGAGGGAGCAACGGGACCGCCTGGTCGACGCGGTGGTTCACTGCTTCACGGATACGCGTCGCGCCCTCCATGACTACCTGGACCTGGACCTGCACATTGGCATCACCGGCTGGATCTGTGACGAGCGCCGCGGGCGGGAGCTTCAGGAGATCGTCAGGGATATCCCGGGCAACCGGCTGATGATCGAGACCGACGCCCCCTGGCTGGTCCCGAGGGACCTGCGTCCGAAGCCGGAAGGCGGCCGCAACGAGCCGGCCTTCCTGCCGCACGTAGCCCGGGCGGTCGCCCACCACCGGGGTGAAGACGTGGAGGCCCTGGCTGCCACGACCACCGCCAATGCCGAGCGTTTCTTCAGGTTACCGAGAGCACGACAAGGAGGCTGAAGGACTTCCTATGCCTCTTCCAGGCATTCCGTCCGGACCTTGGCCGCCGCATCCTGCAGCACGTGGACACCGGCACCAGGTTTGTGCGCGTTCTCGCTGATATGGCGTCGCCATGCCCGGGCTCCTGGCACGCCCTGGAACAGCCCCAGCAGGTGGCGGGACATGGCACTCAGGGGCGCGCCGTCCCGAAGCTGATCTTCCACGAACGGCAGATACGCCTTCAGGATGGCGTGGCGACTGGGCACCGGGCGTGGGTCATCGAACAACCGGCGATCCGCCTCGGCCAGCATGTACGGGTTGTGGTACGCCTCACGGCCAATCATGACGCCATCGACGAACTGGAGCTGGCGTTCGGCCTCGTCGAGACAGGTGATGCCCCCGTTGATGACAATCTCCAGCTCCGGAAACGCCTCCTTCAAGGCGTGGACCCGGTCATAGTGCAGCGGCGGCACGTCGCGATTCTGTTTCGGGCTCAACCCCTTGAGCCAGGCCTTGCGGGCATGAATGGCGAAACTCCGGCAACCAGCCTCGCTGACGGTGCCGACAAAGTCCCGAAGGGCAGCCCACGAATCCTGGTCGTCGATGCCGATACGGCACTTCACCGTCACCGGCAGCGGCGATGCCTCCGCCATGGCACTGACACAATCGGCAACGCGCTGGGGCTCCGCCATCAGACAGGCGCCGAACCGGCCCGACTGCACCCGATCACTGGGGCAGCCAACGTTGAGATTGACCTCGTCGTACCCGTAGCGGTGGGCCCAGCGGGCGCAGGTGGCCAGTTCGGAAGGTTCCGAGCCGCCGAACTGCACCGCCACCGGATGCTCCGCGGGATCGAACCGGAGGAACAGTTCGGCGCGACCATGTACAATCGCCGCCGCAGGCACCATCTCGGTATACAGAAGCGTGTGCCGAGTGATGAGCCGGAGCAGGTACCGGGCATAACGGTCCGTGCAATCCATCATCGGGGCGACCGAGAGCCGACGGCTGAGCGCCGTCGGTGATCCACTCGAATGCTCTCCGGCATTGGAGCGGAAATGGTCGGGAGCAATGGAAACCATGCGCGGACTGAGTTGAGGCAGACAGGAAGCTCGCATGATAGAACAGCGTCCCCATGGACACCAGCCTCCGTCATACGTCCTGTACGGGACTATCGGCTGTCATCTCTGCGAGGAAGCCGCGCGGGTGCTTTTCGACGTTCTGCCTGTGGACGGCATCACGGTTCAGGAAGTTGATATTGCGCTTGATGACACGCTCATGGCTCAATACAGCGAGGCCATCCCGGTGCTGCGCCGCTGCAGTGATGGGCGCGAGCTCCACTGGCCGTTCACTGAGCATGACGTTCGGGCACTGATCGCCTCCGCGGACAACAACACGACGATCAACCGATGACCAGGCTGCTGACCGCGCTTCTGCTTCTTCTCGCCATGGGTGGTGTTGCCCACGCCCAGGATCCCTGGGTTCTTGTCGATACCGAGTACCAGGAAATCCGGGTCTTCGCCGGAGGTGAGGAACTGCTCCACCTGCCGCGGATCGCCCTCGGGCGCGGCGGCGTCTCCACCATCCGTCAACGCGGCGACAAGTCCACGCCGCTGGGCGAGTTCCGGGTGGCCTGGATCAACGAGGACAGTCGCTTTCACCTCTTCTTCGGCCTGGATTTCCCCAACTTCCGG
The DNA here is from genome assembly GCA_007133445.1 of Aquisalimonas sp. The sequence goes on from SLMR01000023.1 coordinate 2,404, forward strand.
CATGCGCAGGCAGCCTATAACAGCGGCGTCATGCAGCTTGACGAGTTCCTGGAGGTGACCGATGCCCTGCGGGCACGGCGACTGCCTCCGCAACGTACGGCGGTGGGCGGCCATATCGGCATTCACGGCGTCGGCGATGGTGACGTGGATCTGCACGCACGCGCGAACTGGACCAATGGCTGCGTTGCGATCACGGACGAGGAAATGGACAAGCTGGCCGAGTACATCGAAGTGGGGACGCGTGTGGTCATTGCCGGCCCCCGGGAACGCACCGCCATGGCCGAGGAAGGCATGCTGCCCATGTCGCCGTAAAACAACACGACGCAGGCGCTGTGCATCCCTGATACGCTTTCGTGTACCGGTGTTGGTCAGTTACCACAGCATCGGAAACGCTTGAAAAAACTGTCTCGTACCAGTAGAACCTTGGGCGTGGCGAGTTTCATAAGCGCCCCATTGGTTCTAGAATGTTCACGGATTGCCGTTCACGCTGAGCGGCAAGACAACAAGAGCGAAAGGAGACGTAAAAGATGTCGCACAGCCTTAAATCCCTGCTGAAGCTCTC
>SLMR01000079.1 GCA_007133445.1 Aquisalimonas sp.
CACCACGATATAGGCCATGCCGCTGCGCGCCGGCGTCCGCGCCAGGAAAGCCTCCAGTGCGGCCAGCCCCCCCGCGGAAGCTCCCAGGCCGACAATGCGTGTCCCCGCGGCGGGTTCGCCGGTTTCGTTGCGCGAGGGCGGCGCGGTCATGGCGGGGCAACTCCGGCCGGTGGGGCACAACGGACTCTGCGGGGGAGCGTCCGAATCACCGCCACCGATCAGCCTGCCTCGGACATTACCAGCAGCACCGCATCACCACCGGGCGCAACGTCGGCAACGATGTGTAGCACGCGGGGAGCATGACCGTGGCGGCCGGCGTTCACATGGCAGACCGTACGGGAGCCTCCCTGCCGCAGCGTCTTCAGGCACGCAGTCAGCGTGGGGCGGCTGTCCGCATCCAGGAACACGTCAAGGCGCCGGCCCCTGGCCTCGCGTGCATCCATGCCGAGCGATTCCGCCCCGATCCGGTTGGTTTCGATGACCTGGCCGTCGAAATCGACCATGAAATAGCCCACTGGCGCGTGCTCGAAGAGGGTTCTGTAGTGACGCAGGTCCTCGGAGAGTTCGAGTTCATTGGCCTTGATGTGTTCGTGCTGCAGGTCGAGTTCGACCTGGTGCGCCTGGAGTTCATGCAGCAGCTTCAGTGCGTCACCCGCGCTGTCGGGGTTGCTCGCCAGCCGGTAAAGGAGCGCGAGGGCCTCGGCGCTGATCGTCCAGCCCCGGGAACGCGGCGCGCTGCCGTGCTTCAGCCGGCGAACCGCGTCAGCGCGCAACTGTTCTTCGGTGCTTGATCCAGTCCTGGCGTGTTCGTCCACGGTGCCTCCGGTTGCAGATGGGCGGAGTGAGCGTCAGTCCACGTTCGGAGTGTACCTCCGCAATGATACCCGATGTCGTGGAGGGCTGTGGCTGGCGTTACTCCTGCTCATGCCTGATGGCTCGTCAGCAGCAGTGCGCAGTCCGCGGCCGCCAGAGGATGGCCAAGCTGGAAACCCTGGGCGGCATCGCAGTGCTGCGCCTTGATGAAACCGTACTGCTCGACGGTTTCCACCCCTTCAGCGACGACCCGATGCTTCAGGCTCTTGCCGAGACCGATGAGCGAACGCAGGATGACTGCGTTGTCTCCGCTGGCATTGATATCGTGCATGAATGAGCCGTCGACCTTCAGGGTATGGACCGGGAAGCGCCGAAGCTGGCCCAGGCTCGACGGGCCGGTGCCGAAGTTGTCCACCGCCAGGTGAAGGCCGATCTCCCGGAGATCGTTCAGCCGCGACACCGACGCATCCGCGTCGCACATGAGTACCCCCTCGGTCAGTTCCAACTCCAGCGCCGCCGGTTCGAGTCCCGTGTCGCAGAGGATGTCACCGATGTCCACCGCGAGACGCGCATGCGCGAATTCCACGGCGGAGATGTTGACGGACAGCAATGGTGCCCTCAGGCCCGAGGCCTTCCAGGCAATGATCTGGCGGCAGGCCTCCCGGAGCACCCACTGGCCGAGGGGGAGAATCAGGCCGCTGCGCTCGGCCAGCGCAATGAACTGCCGCGGATAAATCAGCCCTCGCTCCGGGTCAAGCCAGCGAAGCAGCGCCTCGACGCCGATGATCCGGCCGGAGGCCACGTCGATCTGGGGCTGGTAGTGGAGCAGGAACTCCTCTTCATCCAGCGCGCGGCGCAAATCCGCCGTGTCGTTGTCCTCGGTCACGGACGCCAACGTCGGTCCGCGTTTCGGCGACGCTGTCGTTGCTGTCCGGGCGCTCGACTTGATGCGGTACATGGACTGGTCTGCGCGTTCCATGAGTGTGTTGGCACTGTCGCCATGGTCCGGGTAGATGCTGATGCCGATACTCATGCTCACATGCACGCTGTGGTCATTGATCTCGATCGGTGACGCGAATGCCTGCAGCAACTCGTTGGCGACGTGGGTTGCGTCATCGGGGTGGCTGATTTCGGTGAGCAGGATCACGAACTCGTCACCACCATGGCGGCATACCGTATCGCTGGCGCGCACCCGGCTGTTCAGGCGTTGGGCGACTGCCTGTAGCACGCGATCACCTACCGAGTGGCCAAGGGAATCATTGATTTCCTTGAAATAGTCCAGATCAGCGTACAACAGGGCGACCTGCTTGCCGTGGCGGCGTGCCAGGTGAAGCGACTGATCAAGCCGTTCGTTCAGCAAGGCCCGATTGGGAAGCCCTGTGAGCGCGTCATGGTTTGCCAGGTAGGCCATCCGGCGCGTGACGGCGCGGGACTGGGTGACATCCCGGAATACGATAACCGCCCCGGAAACCCGCCCGTGGCGGTCGTGGAGCGGCGCCGCCGAATCCTCGATCCCGGCTTCGGTGCCGTCGCGCCGGTGCAGGATGCAGTCGGCTGCCAGGCCCACGGTACGGTTCTCCTTCATGGCGCGCTGAGCCGGATCCGCCGCCCTGGCGCCGCTTGCGCCATCGGTGATGGGGAAGACCTCGGTCAGTGGCTCGCCGACAGCGTCGGCGGACCGCCAGCCCGTCATGGTCTCCGCCATGGGGTTCAGGTAGGTCACGACGCCGTCGAGGTCGGTGACCAGCACCGCGTCGCCGATGGAGCGCAGGGTGACCTGCGCGTGTTCCTTTTCCTCGACAAGTGCTGCCTCCGCAGTACGCAAAACGGCTTCGGCCCGCTTGCGCCGGGTAACGTAGCGCAGCGTGTCGGCCAGCCAGGAGACGTCGGGCTGTACGACGGGTGCTGCCTCGTTGGGAGCCGCCGTCGTCTCGGCCGTCGTTGCTTGCAGGAACCCCGGTTCGGCCAACGGCAGGATCAACGCGTCAGGTGTCGCCTGCCGTATCCAGTCGAACGGCTCCATGCCCTCTGCGCCAGGTGGTGATGGTCCCAGCAGGACCACGTCAATGTCCCGTCGGTTCAGCCGTCTCAGGGCTTCGGCAGTCGTCGTGACCCAGTCAACACGGAAGTGTTCGTTCCGGTCACTCATGA
>SLMR01000123.1 GCA_007133445.1 Aquisalimonas sp.
ACGATCTTCTTGACGCGCTCTTCGATACTGCTCATAAACCCTTACTCCCGATTGTAGGCCGGTCATTCGATGTTGCCGGCGTATTCTATGCAAACAGATTCGTTGTTACCACAGTCGCCGGCCAGTCTACCGACGCTCACTCCGATAATGCGAATCTCCCCGAAACCGGATACTCCATCAAGGCCCGGGCGTCCCGGCCCGCGCCTCTCGTTGCTCAACTCATGTACATGCCGCCGTTAACGTGCAGCGTCTGGCCGGTGATGTATTCGCCCGCGTCAGATGCGAGAAAGGCCACCGACGCGGCGATATGCTCCGGGCGGCCTAATGTGCCCAAGGGGATCTGCTGCGTCAATTCCTGGCGCTGCTCATCCCCCAGTGCCCGCGTCATGTCCGTATCGATGAAGCCGGGCGCCACGGCGTTGACGGTAATCCCGCGGCTGCCCACTTCCCGCGCCAGAGAGCGCGTATAGCCCTGGATGCCGGCCTTGGCCGCAGCATAGTTGGCCTGTCCGGCATTGCCCATGGCCCCGACCACCGATGAGATGTTGATGATCCGGCCCCAGCGCAGCTTCATCATGCCCCGCAGGCAGGCCTTGGTGACACGATAGACGGAACTGAGATTGGTCTCGATGATGTCATCCCACTCCTCGTCCTTCATGCGCATCATCAGGTTGTCCCTGGTAATGCCCGCATTATTGACGAGGATTGCCGGGGCACCGTAGGCGCTGCCGATGCCATCGACAACCTCCTTGATGCTGGCCGGGTCGGTCACGTTGAGAGTCATGCCCTGCCCGCTCGCACCGGCTTCCTTGAGATAGGCGCTGATGGACTCGGCCCCCTTGTCGGAGGTCGCCGTGCCGATCACGGTGTGACCCTGGGCTGCCAGACCCTCTGCGATAGCCCGCCCGATCCCGCGACTGGCACCGGTCACCAGGGCAATACGTGGTTCTGCACTCATGATTGCCTTCCCTTAGTCGAGCAACTTGGCCACGGTGGCCGAATCGAAAACCGCCTTGCCTTCGATGCGCTTGTCGATGCGCCGCGCAAGCCCCGCGAGCACCTTGCCCGGGCCGCATTCCACAAGCGTCTCGACACCCTGATCGGCGAGGAACTGCACCGTCTCCACCCAGCGCACGGGGCGATGGATCTGGCGCACCAGGCGCTCGCGGATGCCGTCTGCATCGTTACAGGTGGCCACATCGACGTTGTGGATGACCGGGATGGTCGGCGCAGCAACCTGCACGCCGGCAAGCCGCTCCGCGAGCTTGGCAGCAGCCGGCTCCATCAGGGCGCAGTGGGACGGCACGCTGACGGGCAGCGGCATGGCCCGCTTGGCGCCGGTATCCTTGGCCGCGGCCACAGCACGTTCCACCGCCGCGGCCGCTCCGGCAATGACCACCTGGCCCGGCGCGTTGAAGTTGACCGCCTCCACGACATCGCCGTCGGCGGCATCGGCGCAGACCTGGCGCACCTGCTCATCATCCAGGCCCAGAATCGCCGCCATGGCGCCCTGTCCCTGGGGAACCGCCTCCTGCATCAGGCGGCCCCGCTCGGCCACCAGTTGCACGGAGTCAGCGAAGTCCAGGGCGCCGCCGCACACCAGCGCCGAGTATTCCCCCAGGCTGTGCCCGGCCAGATAAGCCGGTGCCGGTACGTTGTTATCAGCCAGTACGCGCCAGACGGCCACGCCTGCAGCCAGCATGGCGGGTTGGGTGAGATCGGTGCGGTTGAGCTCCTCCTCGGGACCATTGCTGACCAGATCCCACAGGTCCCGACCCAGGGCATCGGACGCCTGATCGAACGTCTCCCGCACCCGCGGATAGGCATCGGCCAGGTCCGAGAGCATGCCCACGGACTGGGAGCCCTGACCAGGAAATACGAACGCGGTGGTGCTGCTCATGCTGCGTCTCTCCTTTGTGCCCGCTGCGTTCGTCGCGCAGCTTCGCCGCCTTCGGAAAGGCAGGTTTCAGTAGCGAATCAGGGCCGAACCCCACGTGAATCCGCCCCCGAACGCTTCCAGCAACAACAGCTCGCCGGGCTGGATACGGCCATCCCGGACTGCGGCATCCAGGGCCAGGGGAATCGATGCGGCGGATGTGTTGCCGTGCTCGCCCACAGTGAGGACCACCTGCTCCATGGGCAACCCGAGCTTCTTGGCAGTGGCCTGAATGATTCGGATATTCGCCTGGTGGGGGATCAGCCAGTCCACGTCCGACTTCTCAAGGCCGTTGGCCTCCAGGGTCTCGTCCACGATGCGCCCCAGCGTGCGAACGGCCACCTTGAACACCTCGTTGCCGCGCATCTTGAGCTTTGCCTGGGTGCCCTGGAGCGCCTGCTGCCCCTGCGACACGCCCCAGGGGACGTTCAGTAGATCCTCGCAGCCGCCGTCGGCGTGCAAGTGCGTGCTCAATATGCCGGCGCGCTCGTCCGCTTCCAGGACGACGGCACCGGCGCCGTCGCCGAACAGGACGCAGGTACCGCGGTCGTTCCAGTCGATGATGCGGCTCATGGTTTCCGCACCAATGACCAGCGCCCGTCTCGCACCGCCGGTCCGGATGAACCGGTTGGCCGCGTCCAGTGCATACACGAACCCGGAGCAGGCGGCGGAGACGTCAAACGCTACCGCGCCGGGGCTGATGCCGAGACCGGCCTGGATGAGGCATGCGGTGCTGGGGAAGATGCGGTCCGGCGTACAGGTGCCGAGGACCACCAGATCGATGTCGCCGGGCTGCATGCCGGCGGCATCCAGAGCCCGGGAGGCCGCGATCATGGCGAGATCGCGGCAGGTCTGGTCATCCGCCGCGATACGGCGCTCGCGAATGCCGGTCCGTTCGCGGATCCAGCGGTCGCTGGTATCGACCATCCGCTCCAGTTCGGCGTTGGTCATCACCCGCTCGGGCAGATAGCTGCCGGTTCCCTTGATTCTTGCGTATGTCACGTGTCCTGCCTTTCCGA
>SLMR01000068.1 GCA_007133445.1 Aquisalimonas sp.
AGCGCAACATCCTGGTGTACACCCACGACTCCATCGGTCTGGGCGAGGACGGGCCCACGCACCAGCCCATCGAGCACCTGGCCAGCCTGCGCATGATCCCCGGCATGAGCCTGTGGCGTCCCTGCGACGCGGTGGAGACCGTGGAGGCCTGGCGCGCGGCCATTGAACGCAGGGACGGTCCCACGGCACTGGTGTTCAGCCGCCAGAACCTGCCCCACCAGGAGCGGGACCGGGAGCAGCTGGCGGCCATTCGCCGCGGTGGCTACGTGCTGCGCGATTGTGATGCCACCCCGGAACTCGTGTTCATCGCCACCGGCGCGGAAGTCGCCCTGGCCGTGGACGCCTGGGAGACGCTGCGCAGCGAGGGCGTGGCCGTCCGGGTGGTGTCCATGCCCTCGGTGGACGCCTTCGAGGCCCAGGACGCCGCGTATCAGGAGGACGTGCTACCACCCGCCTGCACGCGCCGGGTCGCCATCGAGGCGGGGGCCGCCGAGTACTGGTACCGCTTTGTCGGGCCGCGCGGCCGCGTGGTGGGAATGACCGGCTTTGGCGAGTCCGCGCCTGCCGGTGACCTGTTCAAGCACTTCGGCTTCACCGTGGACAACGTGCTGGCCCAGGCGCGCGCCGTGCTCGAGGGCTGACATGCCGCGGCTTGCCATCAACGGCTACGGGCGCATCGGGCGTTGCGTGCTGCGCGCGCTGCACGAGCGCGGCCTGCATGACAGGTTGTCGGTGGTGGCCATCAATGAGCCGGCGGACCTGGACGAGATGGTCCACCTGACCCGCTTCGACTCCACCCACGGCCCGTTCCCGGGTCGGGTGGATGCCGTCGACGGGGGGCTGGTGGTGAACGGCCACCGCATTGATGTGACCCACGCCACCGGCACCGGTGATCTGGACTGGAAAGCCCGGGGTGTGGACCTGCTGCTGGAGTGCTCCGGGACGTTCAGTGACCGCGCCGGCGCCGAGCGCCACCTGGCTGCCGGTGCGCCGCGGGTGCTGATCTCCCACCCCATGCGGGATGCCGCCGATGTCGATCTCACCGTGATCCTCGGCGTCAACGGCCAGGCGCTGGACGGCGCCCAGCGCATCGTCTCCAACGCCTCGTGCAGCACCAACTGCCTGCTTCCGGTGCTGCAGCGGGTCCACCAGCGCTTCGGCGTGGAGGCGGCGAGCATCACCACCATCCATTCGGTGATGAACGACCAGCCCCTGGTGGACGGCTACCACGCTTCGGATCTGCGCCGCACGCGCTCGGCGCTGGCGTCCATCGTGCCGGTCTCCACCGGGCTGGCGCGGGGGATCGAGCGGTTCATGCCGGAGATGGCGGGGCGGGTGCACGCCCAGCACGTGCGGGTACCCACGCTCAACGTCTCCGCCATGGACGTGAACCTGCAGCTCCGGGAGGTCACCGATGCCGATGCGCTCAATGCGGTCCTGGCCGCTGCCGCCGGCGGTGATCTCCAGGGCCTCCTCGGCTACAGCGAGAAGGCGCACGCCTCCTGCGACTTCAACCACGACCCGCGCTCCGGCATTGTCGACGCCACGGAGACACGGGTCAGCGGCCAGCTTGCCCACCTGCTGCTGTGGTTCGACAACGAGTGGGCCTTCGCCAACCGCATGGTAGACGTGGCGGAGCGCTGGCTGAGCCAGACGTGAACCGGCCGCCTGCGGGCGGGAACCATACGAACGAACAGGGTGACTTCCATGGCCGTTCAACGCATGACCGATCTCGACCTGCGCGGCAAGCGGGTCCTCATCCGGCAGGATCTCAACGTCCCGGTGGACGACACTGGGCGTGTGACCGACGACACGCGCCTGCGTGCGTCGCTGGATACCCTGCGCCACGCGCTCGACGCCGGGGCGCGGGTCATGGTCATGAGCCATCTGGGCCGCCCCAAGGAGGGCCAGCCCGATCCGGCCGCCTCGCTGGCGCCGGTGGCCGAGCGCCTGGGGGATCTGCTGGGACAGAACGTGCGGCTGGAGACGGACTGGCTCGACGGTGTGGCCCTGGACGACGGCGAACTGGTCCTGTGCGAGAACGTACGCTTCAACACCGGCGAGAAGGCCAACGACGACGCCCTGGCGCAGCGCATGGCGCAGCTCTGCGACATCTTCGTCATGGACGCCTTCGGCACCGCTCACCGCGCCCAGGCGTCGACCCACGGCGTCGCCCGCCATGCCGCGGTGGCCTGCGCCGGCCCGCTGCTGGCCGCGGAGCTGGATGCCCTGGGCAAGGCGCTGGAGACGCCGGCGCGGCCGATGACGGCCATCGTCGGCGGCTCCAAGGTCTCCACCAAGCTCACGGTGCTGGAGTCCCTCTCCGGCGTGGTGGATCAGCTCATTGTCGGCGGTGGCATCGCCAACACCTTCATCGCCGCCGCCGGCCACCCGGTGGGTGCGTCATTGTACGAGGCGGAGCTGGTGGACGAGGCGCGCCGGCTCATCGAGGCCGCGCGGGCCAGGGGCGGCGAGATCCCCGTCCCCACGGACGTGGTCACCGCCAGGGAATTCGCCAGCGATGCCGAGGCCACCACCAAGCGGGTGCAGGACGTGGCCGATGATGACCTGATCCTGGATATCGGCCCCGAGACGGCCCGGCGTTATGCCGAGTTGCTGAAACAGGCCGGCACCATCGTCTGGAACGGGCCCGTGGGCGTGTTCGAATTCGAGCAGTTCGGCGCCGGCACCCGCACCGTGGCCGAGGCCGTGGCTGCCAGCGACGCCTTCTCCATCGCCGGCGGGGGCGACACCCTGGCGGCCGTGGCTCGCTATGGCGTGGAGGATCGCATCTCGTACATCTCCACCGGCGGCGGGGCGTTTCTGGAGTTCCTGGAGGGCAAGACCCTGCCGGCCGTGGCCATTCTCGAGGAGCGCGCAGGCGGGGCGTAGGCTGTCGCGGCTTGCGCCGCTCCTACGGGGGTGAGCTCGAGCTGAATGTCCGTCTCGTAGG
>SLMR01000140.1 GCA_007133445.1 Aquisalimonas sp.
GTAATCGAGCGTTGCCGCTTCGCCGGTGGTGCCTACGGCAACGATGGCATCGGTGCCGTTCTCGACGTGGAAATCCACCAGCCGCTGAAGGGCGGTCTCGTCCAGCGAGCCGTCCTCGTGCATGGGTGTCACCATCGCAACCATGCTGCCCCGGAACATCGTCATATCCCCCGCAAAAGTGGACTCCGCATAGTACTTCTGCCCGCCCGGCCAAACAAGGGATCACCGGGCCCGACGGCCCTTCCGCGGAAGGCTCCGGACTGCCGGCAACGCTGCCGAGCCAAGGGCTGGGCCGTGCTACACTCCCTTGCGCCCGTTGTGTGGATGACAATGACGGGCGGGGACAGTTCCTCGGAACCAACCGGCCCACCCGGCAAACGCATCAAGGGGACACCGCATGCAGAACTACCTCGTCATCACCGCCCTGGGTGAAGACCGCCCGGGCATTATCAACCGGCTCGCGGGGGCGATCGCGGAGGCAGGTTGCAATGTCATCGACAGCCGCATGACCGTGCTTGGCGGTGAGTTCGCGGTAATGCAGATGGTCGGCGGCCGCTGGGACGCCCTGGCCCGCCTCGAGGACGCCCTGCCGGCGCTGGGCGAGGAACTGAAGCTGCACGTGCACTGCAAGCGCACCCAGGAGCGCGAACACTCCAGCAACCTGCTGCCTTACAGTGTGGAGGTCGTGGCGATGGATCACCCGGGCATCGTCCACCAGCTCGCGCAGTTCTTCTCCGCCCGCGGGATCAACATCCGGGATCTGGGCACCACGCGCTACCCCGCCGCTCATACCGGTACGCCGATGTTCGCGGTGAACATGCTGCTGGAGGTTCCGGGCGAGACCCAGATCGCCGTGCTGCGCGAGGAGTTCCTCGATTTCTGCGACCAGATGAACCTGGACGCCGTATTCGAACCGGTCAAGCATTGAGAGGAGGCTGTGACATGAGCAAGGTCGCCGTCGGTCAGCCGGTGCCGGATTTCTCGCTACCCGCCACCGGAGACCAGGAACTGCGTCTCGCCGATTTCCGCGGCGACCATCTGGTGCTGTTCTTCTACCCCAAGGCCAGCACCCCGGGCTGCACCAAGGAGGGACTGGCGTTCGCCGACCTCTACCCGGCATTTCAGCAGGCCGGTTCGGAGATCCTCGGCATCTCGCGGGACGGCGTCAAAGCCCAGGAGAACTTCCGCGGCAAGCAGGCATTCCCGTTCCATCTGCTGTCGGACAAGCGGGAAGAGATTTGCACCCTGTTCGGCGTACTCAAGGAAAAAACCATGTACGGCAGAACGTCGGTGGGGATCGAGCGCAGCACGTTCCTGATCGACGCCGACGGCGTGCTGCGCCAGGAGTGGCGCGGCGTGAAGGTGCCGGGACACGCCGAGGCCGTGCTGGCAGCCGTTCAGGACCTGCCGACCACGTAGAGCGGCTGACTCAGCGCTGCTCCAGCCCCCGCTGCTCGTCACTCCCCTCCAGGGCAGCGGGGTCGCCGCCTCCGCCGGGATCATCCACCGCATCGGCATTCGGCCAGGCCTTCAGAATGGCCTGGATCACCGTCGCCAGCGGAATGGCAAAGAAGATACCCCAGAAGCCCCAGACACCACCGAAGAAAAGGATAGCGACGATGATGGCGACCGGGTGAAGGTTGACGACCTCGGAGAAGAGCAGCGGCACCAGGATGTTGCCATCCACCGCCTGAATGATGGCGTAGGCGATCATCACCCACGCGAACTCCGGTCCGAAGCCGAACTGGAAGTAGGCGATCAGCCCTACCGGGATGGTGACCACCGCGGCGCCGATGTACGGAATGATTACCGACAGCCCCACCGTCAGTGACAGCAACATGGCGAAGGAGAGCCCCAGCAGCGAGAAGGTGACGTAGGTTACGGCCCAGACGATCAGGATCTCCACGAACTTGCCGCGCACGTAGTTGCCGATCTGCGCATCCACATCCCGCCACACGGTGGCCAGGAGATCCCGGTTCCGCGGCAGGTACTGGGTGACCCAGTTCACCAGGGCCTGCTTGTCCTTGAGGAAGAAGAACACCAGGAAGGGCAGCAGCACCAGGTAGACCAGCATGGTAATGACCACCACGACCGACTGGAACGAGAACTGCGTCAGCAACCGTTGCCCCCAGTCAATGGCTTCCCGGCGGATGGCGAAAATCATGTCGGAGATCTGCTCTTCCGAGAACAGCTGGGGATAATGCTGGGGTAACTGCATCATCAGTGACTGACTGGTACTGAGGATCTTCGGCAACTCGTCCACCAACTGGGTGGTCTGCGTCACCAGGATCGGGATCAGGGCAAAGAACACCAGCAACAGACCGGCGAAGAACAGCACGAACACCAGCACCACCGCGAACAGGCGCGGCACACCCCACTGCTCCATCTTGCGCACGATACCTTCCAGCAGGTACGCCAGCACCAGGCTTGCCAGCACGGGTGCCAGGATGTCGGCAAGAAAGATGATCGCCGCGAGGCCCGCCAGCAGGACCACAGCGAGACCAAGCACCTGGGGGTTGTCAAAGTGGCGACGGAACCAGTCGCGGATCAGCTGCATGTACGACTCCGGATCGACCGGGGAGCGAGGAGACCCCGGCATGATAGCGCGTGCGTGCAATCGCGGGAAACGTGGAACGGCCTTTGCCGGAGCTGGTCCAAGGGATCACAATGGCGTGACAGACCGGGGGCAGCGTCCGGTGGCGCGCTTCCCGCAAGCCCGACGAGGATGTCCGACCGCCCGTGAAACGTCTGCTTTCCGCCCTACTTGTCGTACTGATCGGCACGCTCGGCTCCGGGGCCGTGACAACCGATGATCGCATGCGGCTGCCTGATCTGGGCGATCCGGCAAGCGAGACCCTGTCCGTGGCAGAGGAGCGCCTGCTGGGGCAGCAGTTGATCCGGGAAGTGCGCCTGCGGGTGCCGATGTCCGACGACCCGGAACTCCGCCATTACATCCAGGATCTCGGGCAGCGCCTGGCGGCCCGGGCCGACACGCCGGACATGGATTACAACTTCTTCGTCGTGGAGAGCCCGGCGATTAACGCCTTCGCCATGCCCGGCGGCCACATCGGCATCAACCGCGGACTGATCGAGCGCACGCGCTCGGAGAGCGAACTCGCGGGGGTCATGGCCCACGAGATTGCCCACGTGTCGCAGCGGCATATTGCGCGACGGCTGGATGATACCCGCGGGGGCGGACTGCAGACCCTGGGCATTGTGCTGGCCGCCATCCTCATGGGCACCCAGGACGCCGATCTGGGCAGTGCGGCCGCTATTGGCGGCATGGCGGGCTCCATCCAGGAGCAGCTGAACTACAGTCGCGCCCACGAGCGCGAGGCGGACAATATCGGCATTCGGATTCTGGCTGATGCCGGCCTCGACCCGGAGGGCATGCCACGCTTCTTCGAACGCCTGGCCGAAGCGCACCAGCACCAGCAGCGCCCGCCCGAGTATCTCAGCACACACCCGGTGACGGAGTCGCGGATTGCGGAATCCCGCGCCCGGGCCCGGGGCCTCGCCAACGGAACGCCGGAGGAGAGTGTGACCTTCGGGCTGCTTCGGGCCAAGCTGCTGGTCGCCCGCGCCGCCGACGCGGAAGCAGCCATCCGGCACTTTGAAGCAGAGCTGGAGGACGGCGACATCGGCGGCGAACGGGCAGTGGCCGCGCGTTTCGGTCTCGCGCTGGCACGGCTCGAGGACGAGCGCCCGGAGGAAGCCATCGAAGCCATCGAGGCATTGATCGAGGACGAGGGCGAGCATCCAAGCTACTTCATTGCCCTTGCCCGGGCGCAGCACGCCGCCGATCGCCCGGAGGCGGCCCTGGAGACCCTGACGCTCGGCCTGGAGCTGTTCCCGGGCCACTACCCCCTGAGTGTCTATACTGCCCGCCAGCAACTGCGCCTGGACAAGCCGATGGAAGCGCGGGAACTGGTGCGCAGACAGATCCAGCGCCACGGCGGGGACGGGGCGCTCCACCGCCTGCATGCGGAAGCGGCCAGCGCGGCCGGACTGGAGTACGAGAGCATGCTCGCCATGGGGGAACACTACTATTTCCAGGGCAATCTGCGGCTGGCACTGGACCAGCTGGACCGTGTTGCCAACGCCGCGGAGGCCGAGGTACAGCAACGCTCCCGCGCCGTCTCGCGGCAAAGGGACATCCGCCGAGAGCTGGAAAGCCAGCGCTGAGCTTGCCGGGGAAGCGGGCGTCGAGCTGCCGGGGAAAACTGTGGAATGCCTCGCGCCCGGAGGGCGCGGTATGCGTTATGCTGCGGGCGTTTCGGGATGACCAGCAAGGGCGCAATGGCAGCGGACGACGGCAAGGGCAGCGGTGGCGGCGCTGGGTATCGGCAGTTGGTGGAGGCATGGACCGCCGGGCTGGCCCCCCTTGCCCGGGAGTTGCGCCGGACCGAGCCGGGTAGCGAGGCGCGGGAACAGCTCGCCGCAGATGCCGCCACGAGGCTGCAAGGCATGCTCCAGGGTGCCCATGGCTGGAGCCTGGCCGCGGCGTCGCCAGGCTTGAGCCGCCTGGCGGAGGCAAGCCTTCCGCTGCTCGCCGCGTGGCCCCGACTGCTGACCCGGTTGCACGCCCTGGACGCGGCTGTTGCGGAACTGGAGCAGGCGCGTTACACGGCAGCAACGGAGTTGAACCATATTCTGGCGGCGGCCGCGGGACACTGGCAACGCAACGTCGTGGGGGCGCCGTGCAAGGATATTGATGCCTGGTGGGTTGCGGAGCAGTGGGCAATAGCCACGGAGGCCGCCTGGGAGGAACGCCTCGCGGACGTGGAGCATGGTCAGGCGCTGAGGGAGCTGCAGGCGGCCCGGGAACAGCTCCAGGACGCCGCGCGAGTTGCACTGGACGCCATTGCCGAACCACTGGGGCTGCCCGGGCCGAGCACGGTCACGGAGCTGGAGGTGGCTGTGGATCGACTGGACCGGGCGCATGATCGTGACATCAATGCGCTCCAGGCAGAGGTCCAGGCGCTGCGCGGCGAACTCCAGGAGCTTCGCGGGAGGGGCGACGCTGGTGACTGAGGCGGGACGCCCCGACCCATCGGCTGATACGAGACTGGACGCTGCCTGTGCGCCGCGGGAAGAGGTTGCGGGCCGCTCACCCTGGCGGCTGTACCGCTATAGCGACGGGTGTCCTGACGGCCCGCCCATCGTGATCGTCTACTCGCTGATCAATCGCCCGACGCTGCTGGACCTGGATCCGGGTCACAGCCTGGTCCGCCGGCTGATCGAACAGGGCCGGGACGTTTATCTGCTGGCCTGGGACGACCCCGCACCCTGGCAGCGCCTGCTTGGCCTGGACGATTACGCCCTCCGCTTTCCACGCCAGGCGCTGACGGCACTGAACGCCTATCGGGGGGATGTCCCCGTGGACATGCTGGGCGTCTGCCAGGGTGGATTCCTGGCGTTGTGCCACGCCATCGCCCGGCCGGCGGCAATCCGCCGCCTGGTTCTGATGGCAACCCCGGTGGACACCAGCCGCGGTGACCATCGCCTGGGGCGGTTGCTACGTATGGCGTACGACACGCAGCCGCAACGCAATGTTCCCGGGGAGACACTCTCGGCGGTGTTCGCGAGCCTCCGGCTGACCGACCTGCTGGTACGCCGCTACCGGCGTGGTGGCGGCGAGCCCGCAGACGCGGTGGCACAACGGCGGTTCCGGCGCATGGAGGAATGGATGTACGACTGCCCGGACCAGCCGGCACGCCTGGTGCGCGAGATGGTGACCTGGCATTACCTGGAGAACCGCCTGGCCAACGGCCGGCTGGAGCTCGACGGCACGCCGATCCGCCCCGGCGAGCTGCAGGTCCCCGTACTCAATGTTGCGGCCAGACACGACCACCTGGTTCCTCCGGAGTCCGCCCTTGCGCTCTCCGGGCTGTTGCCAGCCGGACAAGTCACCAGCCGACTGGAGCCCGGAGGTCACCTGGGCCTGTTCGTCAGTCGGCGGGCACAGCGCGACCTGATGCCGGCCCTGGGAGAGTGGCTGGATACAGCACCCGAGTAGTCCGGAGGCTGCCCCGGGAGACAGCGAACACCAGCAGCTCATTTGTGCCCCCCGGGACAGACTGTTGCGACGCACCAACAAAGATACTTGCCAAGCGTCGCATGATGACTACAATGCGTGGCTATACCGTGCTGTCGCACTCGTGGGACACCGGGCAAAAAAAAGCCCCCTCGGGAGAGGGGGCATAAAGGGCGACTTGGGAGTCGCCTGGAGGAGAAGCGGTCCCGGTCATCGTGACCGGGGTATCCATGCGGTTTAAGCGCTCCGGTCTCGCTGGTGAGACCTGACAACCACAAAGCCAAAATCTGTCAGAACAAGAAGAGCGCAACTGACCGGGAGCCACTGCGCTCCCTGTTTTTTTGCCCTCTCGATGTTGCTGTGCAGCATTTTATCCAAGACTAACCTGTCTGTCAACACTCCCCTGAGAATTTTCTCGGAAGCTTACTTAGTAGTAAGAAAAACCAATCTGTCTACGCCGAGACAGAAGCGTCCGGCTGGTCGCGCAACCCGTTGCGAGACCCCGCCACTCAAGCTCTGGATAAAAAAAGCCCCCTCGGGCGAGGGGGCATAAAGGGCGACTTGAGAGTCGCCTGGAGGAGAAGCAGACCGGCATCAATGAAACCGGCTATCCATGGGGACCAGCTACGCTGGCGTCAGGCTGGCCCCGGCGAGGCCTGACCCCAAGGGCCAAACCTCTATATTGCACCGCATCATTCTACTCCGGCCGCGGGCAACCGGTCAATCATCAACCCCGCGCAATCCGGCGTCAGAAGCTGGTGAACAGCGCCCCGTTGACCGGGATGTTGGCACCATTGATGTACTCGGACTCGTCGGCGGCAAGGAAGGCCACGACACGGGCGATCTCGTCGGGGCGCCCCATCCGGCCGGCCGGCACCTGGGCCAGGATCTGCTCCTTGACCTCATCCGGGATCGCCGCCGTCATCGAGGTGTTGATGTAACCCGGAGAGACGGTGTTGGCGGTGATACCCTTGCGCGCCCCTTCTTTGGCCAGGGCCATGGTGAAACCGTGCAGCCCGGCCTTGGCGGCGGAATAGTTGGTCTGCCCGAACTGGCCGGTCTGACCGTTCACCGAGGAGATATTGATGATGCGTCCGAAACCGCGGCTACGCATGCCGTCAATAACATTCCGGGTCACGTTGAAGGCACTGCTCAGGTTGACGTCGACCACGGCATCCCAGGCGTCCTTGTCCATCTTGTGGATGAATGCATCACGGGTGATGCCCGCCAGGTTCACCAGTACCTCCACCGGCCCGTATTGCGCTGCGACTCGCTCTGCCATGGTGGCGCACGCCTCGAAATTCGAGACATCGCACTCCACCCAGCCCACGTTGTAGCCCTCGGCCTGCAGGGACTCCTGCCATTCGCGCACGTTTTCCTTGTCCGCGTTGATGCAGGTGCTGACCACCGTGTAGCCGATCGCGGCCAGATACTTGCAGACTTCGGTACCGATACCGCCATTACCGCCCGTGACAAGCGCAACTCGATTCGTCATTGGTGCCTCTCTTCGGTCATTCCGCCGGGACCACCGGCGCCGGAACCAGCCCCCGGTTTCCTGGAGGCCTTGCGCGCTGCCGGTCGCGGGGGATCGCGACGTTGTGCAACGCGTCATAACAGTGATTCGAGGATAGGGACAGGTGGATCACCTGTCAACTTCTAACGTGACGAATCTGTCACATTTCGGCAAGGACGCCCGGCCACCCTGACGCAACCGGCTCCGGTCGCCAGCAGCAACCCGGCTACCGAAAAGGTGACACCGCCGCTGAAACGCGGGCTGGAGGCGGTCAGCGCTCCCGAGAGCCCGAGCTACCCTTGCGGCCCGACTCGCCACCGTCGGGCTGATCACTCTTGCTGCCCTTGCGCCTTCCCTGGTCAGCCCCGGCACCGTGCTGACCGTCCTCTTCCATGCCGCTCATACGTCGCCACACGGCCAGATTGCGCTCGGCAATCTGGGTCAGCATGGTCATCGGGTTGCTGTCCATGAAATCGCGGGTCTGCTCGCGGAACGCACGCTGCTGCTCCGCCCACATGTCCATGCTCTTCTCGAGGTAGTCGGTGAGCAGGTTCTGCATGTTGCCGCCGTAGGAGCGGATGATCTGGGCCAGCAGCTCACTACTGAATATGGGTTCGCCGCCCTCTTCCTCTTCGCTGATGATCTGCAGGAGGATGGTGCGCGTAAGGTCGTCCCGGCTCTTGGCATCCACCACCTGGAAGTCCACCCCGTCGAGCACCAGACGCTTGACGTCTGCCAGAGTGATGTAGCTGCTGATCGCCGTGTCGTACAGGCGACGGTTCGGATACTTCTTGATGATGCGAACGTCGTCGTTGCTCATTGTCTGGTCAGTCCTTGCGCTCGGCCGCGGGGCGAGCCCCCGCGGCCATGGCTGATGTCAGCGGGAGACGGCCAGCGCCACCCCCTGACCACCGCCGATGCACAGGGTCGCCAGACCCTTGCTGACATCGCGGCGCTTCATTTCGTGCAACAAGGTTACCAGCACTCGACACCCGGACGCACCGATGGGATGCCCCAGGGCGATGGCACCGCCATTGACGTTGACCCGGTCCATGTCCCACTTGAGCTCCCGGGTGACCGCCAGGGCCTGCGCGGCGAACGCCTCGTTGGCCTCCACCAGGTCCAGATCACCAATATCCCAGCCGGCCCGCTGCAGGCAGCGCTGCGTCGCCGGCACCGGACCAGAGCCCATGATTGCCGGGTCGACACCGGCGCTGGCGTAGGCGCTGATCCGCGCCAGCGGCTCCAGCCCCAGCTCCCTGGCCTTGCTCGCCGACATCACCACGACCACCGCGGCGCCGTCGTTGATGCCCGAAGCGTTACCGGCCGTGACCGTCCCCTCCTTGTCGAAGGCCGGGCGCAGCTTGCCGAGGCCGTCTGCGGTGGTGCCCGCCTTGGGGTGCTCGTCGGTATCCACCACCACGGGGTCGCCCTTGCGCTGGGGAACCTCGATGGGAATGATCTGCTCCCGGAAATGCCCCGCCTCGATGGCCGCCACCGCCAGCTGCTGAGACCGGGCGGCGAACTCGTCCTGCTCCTGGCGAGAGATGTCGTACTTCTTCGCCAGATTCTCGGCGGTGACACCCATGTGGTACTGGTTGAAGGCGTCCCACAGCCCGTCGCGGATCATGGTGTCGTCCAGCTTCCAGTCGCCCATTCGCTGGCCGTTACGCGAGTTGGGCAGCACGTGGGGCGCCTGACTCATGCTCTCCTGGCCACCGGCGACCACAATCTCCGCATCTCCCAGGGCGATGGACTGGGCAGCCATGGAGACGGCCTTGAGGCCGCTGCCGCAGACCTTGTTGATGGTGATCGCCGGAACACGCTCGGGGATACCGGCATGAATCAATGTCTGCCGCGCCGGATTCTGGCCCACACCGGCAGTCAGCACCTGGCCAAGGATGACCTCATCCACCTGCTCCGGGGAAACCCCGGCGCGCTCCAAGGTGCCACGGACCACCTGCGTCCCCAGCTGCACTGCCGTCAGACTCGACAGGGAGCCGCCGAAACCGCCAACGGCGCTACGGTGTGCCGCTACAATTACCGCCTCTTCCATGTTGACCTCCAGGACTCTGTTCTGTGACCCGGCGGGCGGTTCCACCCACCGCGACGTGCATGCAGATCAGCCGCAGGGCGCACCCTGACCCGGACGTTGCCCACGGACGACCCTTGTCCCAGTATACTCGCAACCCGACGCGCTGAGGCTCAACCGCGGCTCATTCATGCCGCGAGCTTCCGGGAGAGGACACGAGCCGCAGGAACGCACGGGCCTTGTCGCGCGTTTCCTGGTACTCGGCTTCCTCATCGGAGTCCATCACCAGCCCGCCACCGGCCCGGTAGGTCATGACACCATGGGCACAGGCCGCGGTGCGGATGGTGATGCTGGTATCCATGGCACCGTCATAGCCGATGTACCCGATGGCGCCGCAGTAAGGGCCGCGCCGACCCGGCTCCAGTTCCGCGATGATCTCCATGGCGCGCTTCTTCGGGGCGCCGGTAATCGAGCCGCCGGGGAAACAGGACCGTAACAGCGAGACTGCATCCTGGCCGGCACGCAGCCGGCCCTGCACCACGCTGACCAGGTGATGGACGCTGGCGAAGCTCTCCACGCCGAACAGTTCCGGCACATGCACGCTGCCGGTTCGGCAGACCTTGCCCAGGTCGTTGCGTAGCAGGTCGACGATCATGACGTTCTCGGCCCGATCCTTGGGGCTGGCGGCAAGCTCCGTGGCCAGCCGCTCGTCCTCCGCCGGATCCGCCCCCCGCGGGCGCGTACCCTTGATGGGGCGGGTCTCGACCTGACCACCCCGCAGGGCCAGGAAGCGCTCCGGCGACAGGCTCAGGATCGCCCGGTCGTCAGGCAGGCCGAGCCAGGCGCCGTGGGGCACCGGGCTCCAGCGGCGCAGCCGCCGGTAGGCATCCCAGGGATCCCCGGAATAGCGGCAGCGGAAGGCGCGCGCCAGGTTTACCTGGTAGCAGTCACCATCCCGCAGGTACTGCCTCACGGCCCGGAACGCACGGCCGTAGCCCGCGCGGTCCGGCTCCTCGGACAGCGGCCCGGCCCGGAACCGCGACGCCGCTGCCGGGGTTCCGCCCTGCAGGCGCCCGTGCAGCCGGGCCGCCGTCTCACTGCCACCCGGCTGCTCCACCAGCACCGCCCGCCGGTGGACGTGGTCCAGCACCACGGCGCAATCGTAAAAGCCCAGCCACAGATCCGGCATACCGTCACCGGGACGCGGGTCGACACCGCCCACGACTCCGGTGTGGCCGAGGTCGTAGCCGAAGTAGCCCAGCGCGCCACCGCTGAACGGCAAACCGTCCACCGCAGGCCGGGGCGGGCCAAGCAGGTCCCGGACCCATTGCCAGGGATCACCCTCGAGCGACTGCCAGGGTCCCTGGCCCCGGAACCAGGTGCACCCGTTCTCGTGGCAGAGGCTCCGCGCCGGCAGCGCGGCCATCACATCGAACCGCGCCTGGGGGTGGGGCGCGCCGCTGTCGAGCCAGACCGCGCCGGGCAGATCACGCAGGCGCTCGAACAGCACCACGGGGTCATCCGGATAGGGCAGTTCGTGCTGCGCCGGCCCCGTCATGCCGTCACCCTCCCCGCGCCCCGAGGGCAGACACTGACCCGGCATTTCCGGCGGATTGCATGAGGTTGCAACATATCCCGGCTGTGTTTCATTCTGAGTGGTTGGAGATTTCTGCCGCTGGACCGGTAAACCGCCCATGGCAATGTGTGTCCGGCTGGCAACAAGACAGCCCTGTCGGTATCGTGGCCGGTCAGGAACACGGCGGCCAGGAGATTGCGCGGGAAGGATAGACCAGGCCGCCCACCGAGAACAGAACCAGCGAGGATGGAGACCATGAACGAGACCACACAGAGCGCCGCTCAAGCCTACGACAGCCAACCCTGGCTCGCCGCGTACGGCGAGGGTGTCGACAAGGAGTTCCA
>SLMR01000157.1 GCA_007133445.1 Aquisalimonas sp.
CGTGGGTGACGTTTGCGACGGTGCTCAACGTCGAAATCTGGCGGCTGAACGCCTGAATCGAACCCGACACCGTCTCGCCGATCGATCACTTACGTCGCTTCGTCGGCGATCTTCGCGACGAGTTCGTCGACCCGCGGCGACGCGCCGCTGGCCCGCTCGCCGGTGAGGTTCGCCGCGAGGACCGCAAAGCTCGCGATCGGCTCCTCGTCGTCCTCGACGACGCCTGCGAGACACGTCACGCCCCGAAGCGAGCCGCTTTTGGCTCGAACCATCGGTTCGACATCGGTCAGGCGGTTCCTGACCGTGCCCTCCTCGCCGGTGATCGGGATCGTCTCGCGGAAGGTGTCGCTCCACTCCGCCTCGAGCCCCCACTCGATCATCGCGACGATGTCCCGCGCGGACGCGAGGTCGTGTCTCGAGAGCCCGGACCCGTCGCGGATCTGTGCCGTCTCCGCGCCGGCGTTCTCGAGTGCCGACCCGAGGATCCCCTCCCAGGCGGCCCAGGAGCCGACGCCGTCTCGTTCGGCGGCGACCGTCCGGGCGATGTTCTCGGCCACCATGTTGTACGACCAGTCGTTGAGTCCGTCCGCGATTGCGGACAGCGGTCTCGATTCGTGAGTCGCGAGCTCCTCCGTGAGTTCGATCGGCTCGTCGGTGATCTCGACCGCGGGTTCGGGCCCACCTCCGTCCGGTGTGATGTTGACCCCCGCCTCCTCGAGCGCCTTGACGAAGACGCCGGCCGCGTGCTCGTTGGGCGTCCCGACGGGAACGTCCGCCGTCGCCTCGTCGTCGGGCACCATCCGTCCGCCGACTTCGACGGTGTTCGTCCAGTGGTCGGGCGTCGTGATCGTCACGAACCGGTCTTCGTCGACGCACTCGAGGTCCACGTCGACGTCGCTCAGCCCTGAATCGGGTTCGACCGCGACGTCGAATTCGCAGTCGTCGCCCCGCCGACTGACCGTGACCTCGACTTCGTTGTGATCGACGACGAACGCTGAACTCTTTGAACCGTAGGAGTTCACAGCGTCGCCGAGCGTCCACGCCGGCGCGTGCTCGTCGTCGTCGAACGCGGAGACGTCGACGACGAGTCGGTCGGTGACTCGCTGGACGCCCGTCTCGGCGACGGCTTCCGCGAGCGCCTCCAGATCCGCCGCCGTCACGTCCGGATCGCCTCGAGCGACGATTCCGAGCGATTCGACGACCCGATCGTTTCGCCGGTCGCCCACGACGCCGACGGTCGTCTCGTACCGGTAGTCGGGGCCGAGTTCGTCGAACGCGGCTGCGGTCGTCACCACCTTCGTCGTCGACGCCGGTGGCACGGGTCGGGACGAACCGCTGTCGGCGATTACCTCGTCCGTCTCGAAATTCCGCGCGAAGACGCTGATCGACGCCTGGTCGAGGTGGTCGAACACGTCGCCGGCGTCGACTGGCGGCTCTCTTGAGTCTGACTCGGGTGTGGCCGACACCTGCCCGCCCGTCGCCGCTCCCGCGATCATCGTGAGTCCTGTTGCCTGTACAAATCGCCGCCGTCCCAGTCGAAACGTCTCGAACATGGTTCAACGCAGGGTTCGACGATCGGTTCCCTAACGTTCGTCCCTAGCATGATAAATTCTAACACAGACTGGTCGATCGATATATCCGTCGGACGATCGTTCTCGGTTATCCCTACTCGAGGCTGCATCACCGTACGACATCCGGAACGGCCGCGAGAGCATCCTTTCGAGACGGTGATGTGGCCGTACTGCTCTCGGCTGACGGTGGTACTCACGGAGGCGGCCACCCGAACAAAACGATCACAAAGGTAATAAATTCCTGCTGAGATGATCGTTGCATGTCCGCGATCGAACTTCGCGGCGTGACCAAACGCTACCATCGGCGCGGTCTCTTCGGTAGCCGCTCGGTTACCGCCCTCCACGAACTCGATCTCACCGTCCGATCCGGCGAGGTGTTCGGGTTTTTAGGCCCGAACGGTGCCGGAAAGTCCACCACGATCGATATTCTGCTCGACTACGCCGCCCCGACCGAGGGATCCGTTCGCGTTCTCGGTCACGACGTCGCCACCGAAAGCACCGCCGTTCGCGACCGCGTCGGCGTTCTTCCCGACGGCTACGGCTCGGTCGGCGAGCGCACGGGCCGCGAACACGTCGCGTTCGCCATCGATGCGAAAGACGCCAACGACGACCCCGACGATCTCATAGAGCGCGTCGGCATGCGCGGCCCGGACACGTATCCCGTCTCGGAGTACTCGAAGGGAATGGCACAGCGACTCATGCTCGCCGTCGCGCTCGTGGGAGACCCGGACCTGCTCGTTTTGGACGAGCCCTCGACCGGTCTCGATCCCAACGGTGCGCGAACTATGCGCCGGATCGTCCGCGAGGAGAACGAGCGCGGGGCGACCGTCTTCTTCTCGAGTCACATTATGGAACAAGTCGAAGCGGTCTGCGATCGCGTCGCGATTCTCGACGGCGGCGAACTCGTCACCGTCGACACGATCGACGCGCTGCGGGAGTCGACCGGCGGCTCCTCGACCGTGACGATCGAGCTGTCGTCGGTTCCGGACGACACGGTTGCACGCGTCCGCTCGCTCGAGGGCGTTACCGGGCTCAAAACGGACGACTCGACCGTCGTCGTCGCCTGCGACGACGCCACGAAGGCACCGGTTATCGCCGCGTTCTACGAGTCCGCGGCGGATGTCCGAAACGTGACGACCGACGAGACGTCGCTCGAGGAACTGTTCGAGAGCTACACGCGGGGTGTTGCCCAGTGAGCGCCGTCGGGACGCTCCTGCTGTTCGTCCGCGAAGACGTTCGGGACACCGTCCGCGAGCGGCAGTTGCAGCTACTGGTCGCGATCTTCGCCCTCCTCGGGCTCCTCGTGACGTACGCCGCCGACCAGTCGGCGTCGGCGACGTCCGGAGGCGGACCGGAGTTGATCC
>SLMR01000409.1 GCA_007133445.1 Aquisalimonas sp.
GCTACGCCCCCAGATCACTACGGACAACTCAGCGCGGCCGTAGCGGTACGGCTCCACGGGCTCCGCGGTGGGGCCTGCGACTCATTGTGGAAAACCCCCTTGGCCGTGTGGCAGGAGTTGGAAGAGCCGCAGACGGGACATGCGCCGTTCAATCGCTTTCTGCTCAACCTGTTGGCGGAAAGCGATAATCCGGAGCCGGGTGGTTACAGGGACAGTGCAGAGTTGCATCGGCTGGCTGCAGCCCGATGTCCATTGAATCGAGCGTATCCGTCCAATAATTGGTGCTTGCTGGCAGACTTATGCCGACTGCTGGAGACCGAACCAGGGCAAGCGCAGCCACCGAATCTTCGCCTGCAGCAGTCTTTCGACCGGTGGATGACGCCGGCGGGCGGCTTTATTGACTTTCCCGCTCGACCACGTAGCCCATCTGGCGTGGCTACCCCGATTGCGTACCATCACAAGGCGTTGTTTGTCGCCGCTGTGGCCGCTGAGTACAGCGGGGATGACACTTGGTGGCCACGCATCCAGCGTCTTCTCGATTGGATTCACCTTGCGCACGACGGCCACGGTTGGGTTGGGGGTTATGGGCGCAGTACTCATTCATTATTCGGAGACGGCTGCTTGGTCGCTGCCTTGGTGTTGCTAGGGGCCGCTGACCCGCAACGGGAGGACGACGACTCGCTCGCGCAACTCCTTGCGGGCGTTCTGACCCGTCTTGATTCACAGCGCCGCACGAACGATGGTTTTTTCTGGCTGACCCCATCCTGTGCGCCGGGCGCCGCTGGCGGCTGGGATCAGTACATGCACCTCTCGGTGTATAACGCCTGGTTCGCTGCCATCGTGGCATGGGCGAGATATCGCAGGGAGCGACACCCCGTTGGTGACTGGGCGCTGAATCTGAGCCGGGTGGGTGGCATAGAAGGTGCGCAGCCCAGGGCCCAAGAGGCTTTCACGCCCCGGCCGGACATCCAGAGGGTGCAGTCCGACTGTGGCCTGTCACTCTGGTTCAGTGCACAGGGGCAACCGCCACAAGCCTTCAGTCGCGAAGAGGTGGATCTCCGCTACGCTGGTGGTGTGCCATGCCATGGCCGATTCGGAGATCGCGTTGTTCTGCCTGCGGCGGTTCGGGTTCAGGCAGAAGACCTCCTGGATCAACCCGCCGTTGCTGGGTGGACCCCGGTTTTCCAGATCAATGAAAGGCTGTTCGGTCTGACTGATTTCGAGTCTTTCAGCGTCTCCCGGGACGAGACCGGCGTCGAGTATCGTTTGACGGGATGCCCACGAGCGCTTCTTAAGCGACCGGCAGACAGCATCTCAACCCGTCTAATCGCAGCGTTGGATTGGCGCTTGGGGCTCGGATGGGGCAAGCGCGAGGCGCTGCGCCGAGAACGTTTGGCTACCGTGCGGGGCACGCTCACGCTGCGTCTTTGTGATGAGACGCCGATGCTCTCGGTACACTGGGGCTTAGAGAATGACGATGGCCGGAGGATCCAGTACCTGAATCCGTGTGGCCATGCCCTGATGGCCTCGGCCTTTCCAAGGGATAGAGGTGTCACGGTAATTTCCGGGCCAGGTTCGGATCCAGCGGCAAGCGCATCGGCTCTCCGGCGTGTCAGGATGCCTTCGGCTACTGGTGAGGCGCTCGGCTTTTGTCTGCCCACCCAGGTGCTGCCCAGCGGGGCGTCTCATTACGGCGTCGCCCTGGAGTGGTCACCGCCATGAGTGGCTCGGCCGGATCCCCAGCAGGGCACGACGCCTTAGTTCAGGCTTACTAAGATGACGCATTATCAAGAGATTACAGAGGCCGATGTCGATTCCCACTCTCATTCACGAGACTGTCCTCTACACTGCAGATCGCGCGCGCTCCTCGCCGGCGGTCAGCTTCCGGGACCAGCAATACACTTATGAGACGCTGGCCTCTGGGTGTCAGCAGACCGCTTCCGGGTTTGTCGCCTGTGGCCTGCTGCGCCAAGAACGTGTGGCGGTCTACCTCGACAAGCGGCCCGAGACCGTGCAGGCCCTGTTCGGTGCGGCGTTGGCTGGCGGCGTCTTCGTGCCGGTCAATCCGCTACTCAAGGCAGAGCAGGTGGCCTACATCCTGCGCGACTGCAATGTGCGCATCCTGGTGACCTCGTCGGATCGGCTCAAGCTCATCCGCGAGGCGTTGGCCCACTGCCCGGATCTGCACACCGTCCTGCTTGTGGGCCGGTCTGACCCGGAGCTGGACGGTGAGGGCCCTTACCGCGTCCACGAATGGGATGCGGTGCTGGCCGGCGGAGCGCCCCTGCCTGCACCCCGTGTGATCGACACCGACATGGCCGCCATCCTCTACACGTCGGGCAGCACTGGCCAGCCCAAGGGCGTGGTGCTCTCCCATCGCAATATGGTGGCAGGCGCCCAGAGCGTGGCCAGCTACCTGGAGAATCAGCCGGAGGACCACCTGCTGGCCGTGCTGCCCTTCAGTTTCGATTACGGGCTCAGTCAGCTCACCACCGCCTTTCTTACCGGCGCGCAGGTCTCTCTGCTGAACTACCTGTTGCCCCGGGATGTGATCAAGGCGGTGGAGCAACGCGGTATCACGGGCCTGGCGGCCGTACCCCCCTTGTGGATTCAACTGGCGCAGATGGAGTGGCCGGAGTCCGCGCGCCGGACGCTGCGTTATGTCACCAACTCCGGCGGCGCCATGCCACTCAAGACCCTGGAGGCCCTTCGCGGGCAACTGCCGCAGACCCGTTTCTACCTCATGTACGGGCTCACCGAGGCCTTTCGCTCCACCTATCTGCCCCCAGAGGAGGTGGAACGCCGGCCCGACTCCATGGGGAAGGCCATTCCCAACGCCGAGATCATGGTGGTCCGCGAGGACGGTTCCCCCTGTGCCCCCGGCGAGCCGGGGGAACTGGTGCACCGGGGGGCGTTGGTGGCGCTGGGCTA
>SLMR01000254.1 GCA_007133445.1 Aquisalimonas sp.
GCTACACCAGCGTTTTCCCGTTCGTCGATCGAACGGCACAGTAGATGGACTGACGACACCGCACCGGCCCGGAGGCGGGGTCGACAGCGCTCCGGGGGTGCCCATGGAATCGGCACAACTGTTCATTGGCTACGACTGGACCCTGTTCACTGGTCGCGTGGACGCGGTGGACAGCCACCGCAACCCTGCCCATAGCCTGATCATGGGCATTGACGGGCCGTTCGCCATGACCGGGCACGGCTCGCGGCTGGCCCGGAGTCTCTGGGCCTTCCCGGGGTCGGAGGTGCCCGCGTTGAGTTATCAGGGCACCCGTGTCGGGCACCTCCTGCTTGGTCCGCACCACCCTGTGGCGCGCCACGCGTGGCACCTGGGCAAGGGGCCGTTGCACACGGACGCGTTCCCGGCCGTCCTGGCCGCCGAGTTGCCCAAGATCATGGCGCGTGCGGCGGCGGGTGATGTGGTACCCGAACGGGTTTTGCAGCGGCTTGATGATCAGCTTCCCGGTGCGCAGGCGCCCCCGCTGGATCCGCGCATCCGGCACGCGATTCAGATCCTGCTGGAAGAGCCGCGCCCGCCGCTGGATCAGGATCGACTGGGGCAGGTGGTTGGCCTATCGCCCAGCCGCCTGGGGCATCTGTTCCGGGAAGAAGTCGGCGTTTCCGTGGGCCGCTTTAGGCTATGGACCCGCATACAGCGCCTGGCCATGGCCGTCGGTGCCAGCGGCAGCATCACCGAGGCAGCGCTTGCCGCCGGGTTCCGGGACCCCGCACAGCTCGCCCGGGATTTCCGGCGACTGTTCGGCCTCAAGCCGTCAGCCGTCATCCGCAACGCCCAGCCCGTGGCCATTCATCCACTCTTCGATGGTGCCGATGCCTGAGGGGCCCATAGCCTCCTTGGGGGGACCTGTGTGTCGAGTGTGCGCCCCGCCAGTTCGATCATCGCGCAGGTGCTCGGGGGTATGGATGCCTGTGCCGGGGTCGGGCACTAAGAGGGGGCCGCACCCATGGTGAGTCCTCGGAGAGCGTCCATGAAGCATAGACGTGGCCGCAAGCGCTATCTCCGCGCACGGCGTTACCTGGTCGCTGGCATTCTGACGGCGGTGCCGATATGGGTGACCTGGCTGGTGTTCGACTTCCTGATCGGCCAGTTGTCGCAACTCGGCGCGCCGTGGGTCCGTGCCCTGGGCCGAGCGCTGAAAGGGCCGGCGCCCGCGGTGGCGGATGTGGTGCTGGCGCCGCTGTTCCAGGGGATACTGGCGGTCGCCATCATCCTCGTGCTGCTGTGTGCCCTGGGCTGGCTGACCACGCGGGTGCTCGGGCGACGCCTGCTGGCATTGTTCGAGGGCATCGTCGAGCGTATTCCGCTGGCGCAGCACGTCTACGGCGGCAGCAAGAAGCTGGTGGGTCTGCTTCAGCAGCGGCCCAACAATGTGCAGCGGGTGGTGCTCATCCACTTCCCGTCCCGGGACATGAAAGCCGTGGGGTTCGTGACCCGAACCTTTCAGGACGCGGATACCGGCGAGGATCTGGCCGCGGTCTACGTCCCCACGACGCCCAACCCGACTTCGGGGTACATGGAGATTGTGCCGATCACGGAGGTGACCTCCACGGACTGGACCCTGGACGAGGCCTTTCAGTTCGTCATCTCCGCCGGTGCGATCACGCCGGATGAAGTCAACTACCGGCGTGACCGTGGTGCAGCCCCTCATGCGGCCGAGCCGGATGACCCGCGCGGTGAGGGCTGACGGTCAGGCCTCGTCGGCCGTGCGCGCCAGCCGCTCCAGCAGGGCGTGATTCGGATGGCCGTCCGCGGGCAGGTCATGGTCCTGCTGGAAGGCCCGGATCGCGGCGCGAGTCTTGGGGCCGGCCAGGCCGTCCGGGTTACCACTGTCGTAGCCCAGGGTGTTCAGGTACTTCTGGATCTCCTTCATCTCCTCGACGCTCAACGCCTCCTCGTCCCACTCCGCCTGCAGGCGGTCCAGGCCGGCGATGCGGTCGGCCAGGTGGCCCACGGCGATGGCGTAGGCGATGGAACGGTTCCAGCGCATGATCACCCGGAAATTGTCGTAGACCAGGAACGCCGGCCCCTCATGCCCGGCCGGAAGCACAATGCTGCCCTTCATGTCCGCCTGGGGCAGGGGGTTGCCCCCGGCGGTGCGCACGCCCAGCTCCGCCCACTCGTCCAGCCCCTTGCGCGTGTCCATGGACGCCCGGGCGTAGTCAAAGCCTTCCGGTAGCGTGACTTCCCGGCCCCAGCGCTGTCCCGGTTGCCAGCCGATGTCGCGGAGGTAGCTGCCGGCTGAACCGAAGGCGTCATCCAGGCTGTTCCAGACATCCGTGTGGCCGGAGCGGTCGTAATCAACGGCGTGGGCCTCAAAGGTGGAGGGCATGAACTGCATGTGCCCCATGGCCCCCGCCCAGGAGCCGCGCATGTCGTCTGGCGCCATGTGGCCCGCATCAACGATGCGCAGCGCATTCACGAACTCGCCGGTGAAGAAGTCCGAGCGGCGACGGTCGCAGGCCAGCGTGGCCAGCGCGTCCAGCACCGGGACTTCGCCGAAGTGGCTGCCGAAGTTCGTCTCCATGCCCCAGAAGGCGATCAGATAGGCCGGTGGCACGCCGAAATCCCGATGAACGCGTGACAGGAGCTCCGCGTGCTCGTCCTTGAGGGCGCGGCCCCGCTCGACCCGCCCCACGGTCACCCGTTGCCCGAGGTAATCCCGGAAGGTCTGCACGAACTCTGGCTGGCTGCGATCAAGCTCGATGATCCGGTCCAGGTGCTGCACATCGCCCACCGCCGCCAGCGCCGTCGACGAGGTGATGCCGGCGTCGCGGGCCTCCTGTTCCAGGCGGTCGCGGCAGGCATCGAAATCCGCCTGGGCAACTCCGGCGGTCAGCAGAAGGGCAGGAAACAGAACGCGGGACGAAACC
>SLMR01000259.1 GCA_007133445.1 Aquisalimonas sp.
CCGGAGGCATTCACCGATGCGCTGCAGCGCGGCATCCGCCAAGCCTGTCGGTACCTGCCCCGGCGCCGCCGGGGAGTGGACGCGACCACAGTGCTCGGAATGGTCCGCGGTGCGGTGTTGATCGCCGACGTGGATGGCGGCGAGCACATTCGGCGGTTCGCCAACACCGAGCTCGATATCCCGGGGCGCATTCGCGTGCTCACAGTCCTCGCCGAACACGGCTGCGCGGCGGCCCGGAGTGATCTGTGGATTCTCGCGACCAGCACTGCGACCGGCACGCAGGGCCAGCAGGCTCAGCGTGGGGCGCTCGCCACGGTGCGATCCAGTGCTTTGGCGCCAACCACCGAGGAGGCTCAGCAATGACGACAGCGCATCTCACCAATCGCGCCACGCTCCAAGACGCCGAGACCATCATCCAGCACCAGCTCCACCAGCGCTGGAGTGCACCCGCCAGTGCCGTCGCTGCGACCCCAGTGATGCTCTGGGGAGCACCCGGGGTCGGCAAGAGCAGTGTCATTCAGGGGGTGTGCAATCAGGAAGGCATCGACTTCATCGACATCCGCCTGGCCCAGCGCGATCCGGTGGATATCCGTGGCCTGCCCGTACCGAAGGACGATGCCGTGCACTGGCTGCTCGCCGCCGACTGGCCGCGGGAACCCGACAGCCGCGGCATCATCCTGTTCGATGAACTCACCGCGGCGGACCGCTCGCTGCAGGTGGCCGTCTATGAGCTGATCCTCGACCGGCGGCTTGGCAGCCTTTACTCCTTGCCAGAGGGGTGGCTGATTTGTGCAGCCGGTAACCGCGACGAGGACGCGGCCGTGACCACGGGGTTCTCGAGTGCGCTCGCTAATCGCTTCCTGCATCTGGAGCTGGAGCCGCAGCTCACCGAGTGGGTGCGCTGGGCGCAGGCTCGTGGCGTGCATCCCGATATCATCGCGTTCCTGCGCTTTCGCCCGGACTGCTTTCTGGCCATGGAGGGGGATCTTGACCGCGGCTGGCCGTCGCCGCGCAGCTGGGAACGGGTCAGCGGTGTGCTGCACGCCTGGCGTAAAGGCGAACTCGCCGAGCGCACCGCGAGCTTGATGATCGAAGGGCTGGTTGGCCCCGCTGCAGGTGGCGAGCTGCTCGCGTTCGTTGCCTGGCACTGTGAGCTCCCGGATGTCGAGGCTATGCTGCGTGGTGAAGCCCGGGTTGAGATCCCCGAACGGGCCGACATGCGCTACGCCCTCTGCGCGGCGGCAGTGCACACACTCTGGTCCGGCCCGAACGCAGGCGCCGAGACACTGGTCGACGGGTTCTTCCGCCTCACCGAAACATTGACCAGCGACTTCGCCACCATGGCCATGGTGGATGCACTCACCGGCGCCACCGAGGATGAGACGCGTCAACGTGCCGAGCGGCTGTTTCAGCATCCGAGGTTCCAGCAGTGGGCGGAGCAGCACGGGCAGGCCTTCGCTCAGGCCTGGCAGGGGGTGGCGGCATGATGAAGGAGGCAAGCCAAGCCGATCTGCAAGCCCAGTGGCAGCAAGACCGGGCGGAGCTGCTCATGCAGATGCCGTTCCTCGGGACGCTCGCCATGCAGCTCGATCTGATCATTGGATCCTGGCGGGGCATCCCCCGTGCCGCCACTGATGGCGATCGCATCTTCGGCAACAGCCGGTTTCTACGCCGGCTGACTCAGGCCGAGCGCATCTTCGTCCTGGCTCACGAGGTCTGGCACTGTGCGGCGTTGCATATCCCGCGTCGCGGCTGCCGGGAACCGGAGCGCTGGAATGTCGCTGTCGATCACGAGACCAACGCCATCCTCAAGGACGCGGGCCTCAAGGTGCCCGAAGGAGCCATCCTGCTGCGGGATTACCGGTACCGGCGCGCCAGCGCCGAGACGATCTACGAGCGATTGCCACGCCGCCCGCCCAAGCGCGGACGCTTTGCCGACACCCACGAGCCGCAGGGGCAGGACTGGCCCGGCGCCACTGACATGAGCAGCGGCGCGAGAGCCCCGTGGGAACGTTGGCCGCAGCGGGTGCGCTCCGCCCTGCAAATGAGTGGGCAACGGCCTGGGGATCTCCCGCAAGGCATGGCACGGGTTATCACCCCGCTTTTGACGCCAACGACCACGCCGTGGCCGCGACTGCTGCGGCGGTACGTCGGTCGCCATCTGGGTGCCAGTCAGAGCTGGCTGCGGCCGAATCGCCGTCACCTCGGGCGCGGACAATGGCTGCCGGGCCGAAGCCGCGACGCCGTGAGTCTGGCTGTCGCCATTGACGCAAGCGGCAGCACCCGCGCCGTGCTCCCCCTTTTCGCCCGAGAGCTGCGCGGCATCCTGCAGGCAATGGATGCGCCACTACGCCTGCGACTGCTGACGTTCGACGCCACGGTTCACACGGACGAAACAATCAACGCGGCTCATCTGAGCGGTGACGGGATCACCGTCTACGGCGGCGGTGGAACGGACTTCCGCCCGGTATTCAACCGCCTTCGGACAGAGCCCCCGGACATTGTGGTCATGCTCACGGACGGACATGGGCCCCGCGGAGAACAGCCACCCCCCTACCCCGTGATCTGGGCGGTTCCCGAGCCCGGAAGTGACATCCTTTCAGTATTCGATGGCTGGCATGGACTGAAACCCTCGGGTCCAGCTTTCAGTTTGCGGAGTGCTCGCCGTCGCCAATCGAAGGTAGGATCACGGAAAAGCGAGCCAGTAAGGTAACGACCTGAGGGCTCCAAGAGCCTCTGGTACGGCAGGTGATAAACAAGGGGTTTGAAATGGAACCAACCCTCGTCGTAGCGACCGCTGTCTTCGTGGCCACTGTCGCAGCGGATATCGCATCACGCTGGTATCAGCGATGAAGGCAGACCACGCCTCTATCGGGCCAAGGGTGGACTCTGTTTGCAGGGTGGCGTCTTTTTCGACAGGATCCGTCGCA
>SLMR01000108.1 GCA_007133445.1 Aquisalimonas sp.
CACCGGATGACAGCGGCACACCCAGGGGCTGACCTTCGCCGCAGGCGATGTCGGCGCCGTCCTCGCCCCACTCGCCGGGGGGCGTAATCACCGCCATGGCGGTGGGGTTGACCACGGCGATCACCAGCGCACCGTTGCGCCGAGCCCAGTCTGTCAGTGCCGCGGCATCCTCCAGGCACCCGAACCAGTTCGGCTGCGGGATTACCAGCGCGGCGATGTCCTCGCCATCCCACTGGCTCAGGGTGGTCGGGTCCACCACGCCGGTGGCCGGATCGCTGGCCACCGTCTCCAGGGCAATGCCCTGGTTGCCGACGATGGTGTGGGTGGTATCCCGGTACAGCGGGTTGACCGTATCCGGCACGAGGATGCGACCGGACTTCGACTTGCGGTTGGCTCGCACGGCCATGAGCACTGCTTCCGCCAGGGCGGAGCCGCCGTCGTAGAGCGAGGCGTTGGACGCATCCATGCCCATGAGCCCCGACATCATGCTCTGGTACTCGTAAATGAGCTGGAGCGTGCCCTGGCTGGCCTCGGCCTGGTAGGGCGTGTAGGCGCTGTAGTACTCACCGCGGGTGGTCACTTCCCAGACGGCGGCCGGCACGTGGTGCCGGTAAGCGCCGGCGCCGAGGAAGCACGGTCCCAGCAAGTCGCCGGCGGCGCGCTCGTTCATCAGCCGGGCGATCTCCATCTCGGAGACCCCCTCGGGAATGCGGGACAGCTCCGGGTCGCGCAGATCGGCCGGGATCTCGTCGAACAGCGCATTGACGCTGTCGACGCCGATCTCGGTCAGCATCTCGCGTATTTCTTCGTCAGTGTGCGGAATGAACGGCATGGCGAACTCCGACCTCTGTTGCGAAAACGGCCTTCAGGCTCCGTCCTCCTCGGCGAGGAGGTTCTCGTAGGCGTCGGCGTCCATCAGTTCCTCGAGGGCGTCCGCGTCATCAATACGGATGCGCATGATCCAGCCTTCGCCATAGGGATCGCTGTTGACCAGCTCCGGGGAATCCTGAAGCTCACCGTTGGCATCAATGATGGTGCCGGCCACCGGTGCGTAGATGTCCGAAGCAGCCTTGACGGATTCGACCACGGCACAGGCCTCGCCCGCATCCACCGTCCGATCGATCTCCGGGGTTTCCACGAACACCAGATCCCCGAGGGATTCCTGGGCATGGTCACTGATCCCCACCACTACCGTGCCGTCATCCTCGGCCCGGACCCACTCGTGGCTGGAGGTATATTTCAGATCACCGGGTACGTTGCTCATTGGTCTGCGTCCCTTACATATAATGTGTGTCGGGCCCCTGTCGCGGAGCCAGTCATTCAATCAAAGCTTTGCCATTACGCACGAAGGGCGGCTTGACCACCCGCACCGGCAGCGCACGGCCACGCATGTCCACCGTCCAGGGGCCGTCGTCATCCACGGGGATGCGCGCCAGGGCGATGGAGTGCCCCAGCACCGGCGAATAGCCCCCGGAGGTCACTTCCCCGGCAGCGCCGCTCTCCGACTGCAACGCCTGCCCGTGGCGCATGACCCCGCGCCCTTCCAGCACCAGGCCAACCAGCCGGCGCTCGACCCCGGTGGCGCGCTGGCGCTCCAGCGCCGCGCGACCGATGAAGTCCCGGTCCTCCGGCTTCCATGCCACGGTCCAGCCCAGCGCCGACTCCAGCGGCGTCGTGGTGGTGTCCATGTCCTGGCCATACAGGCTGAGCCCCGCCTCCAGGCGCAGACTGTCGCGGGCGCCGAGGCCACAAGGGACGGCATTCGCGGCGACCAGGTGATCCCAGAGATCCACGGCAGAGCGATCCGGCAGCATGACCTCGAAGCCGTCCTCGCCGGTGTAGCCGGTCCTGGCGATGAGCCAGTCCCCGGTTTCCACCGCGCTGAACGGCTTGAGGGCGCCCAGTCTGCTTTCCAGTCGGGCGTCCACGGCCTGCCCCAGGCAGCGCTCCGCCTGCGGCCCCTGTACGGCGATCATGGCCATCTCGCGCCGCTCGCGCACGCGCAGATCGAACCCCTTGGCCTGCTGCTGCAGCCAGTCTAGATCCGCCTGGCGACAGGCGGCATTGACCACGATGCGATAACGGCCCTCGGAGAGGTAATAGACGATGAGGTCGTCGAGAATGCCGCCCTGCTCGTCGAGCATGCAGGTGTAGAACGCCTGCCCGGGGTTCGTCAGGCGGGCGGCATCGTTGGCGAGGACACGGCGCAGGTAGGGCAACGCGCCGGCGCCGGAGACGTCCACCACACCCATGTGGGAGACGTCGAACAGGCCGGCAGCCGAGCGCACCTGCTCATGCTCCTTGATCTGCGACCCGTAGTTGACCGGCATTTCCCAGCCGGCGAAGTCGACCAGTTTGGCGCCGGCCGCCTGGTGCCGATCATGAAGTGGTGTCCGCTGCAGCATGGCGCCGCAAACCTCCCGTTTGGTGACGAGTCCGTCCGCAGCCCGAGGCGCGAATCAATAAGGTAGCCCGTAAGCGTATGCCGGCTGGCAGGCGGTCGCAACACGTCAAGTTGAAGCGCAGTCATGAAATCGAGGCGGGGAACCATAACACACTCACACCGTTATTCCTGCGAACACGGTGTTTCATGGAATTTCAGTCACTTCATTATGAGAAATACTCAACTTCGCCCAGCCCCATCGAGCCTGCCCGGCGGTCGGCTACCGCGGGGAACCGACGCTGGCGCCGGCCCGGATCGGCGCCCGAGCGCGGGAGGACGAAGACCGCCGGACCAGCAGGATCACCGGCAGCAACCCGGCCAGTACCAGGGTGACCGCCGGCAGGGCGGCGCGCTCCCACTCGCCCTCGGCGGTCATCTCGAAAATGCGGATCGCCAGGGTCTCCCAGCCAAAGGGCCGCAGCAGGAGGGTGGCGGGCATCTCCTTCATGACATCAACGCCCACCAGCAGGACACCGGCCA
>SLMR01000264.1 GCA_007133445.1 Aquisalimonas sp.
CGGCCACGACATGGACGTGCCGGAGCCGCGCCCGCAGGATCCCGTCCGCTACTACCGCAACGGCGAAGCCAGTGCCGACCCGGCGGACCTCGACCTGGACGACGGGCCGGCCGTGGCGCTGCTGGATGGCGACACCGGTGACCGCCCCGGCGACCGGGCACTCCTGGATGCCGCCTGTGAGGCCCTCGAGGAGCGCGGCATCCAGTGTTTCGCCGTGCTGGCCCGCTGGGGCGGTGCCAGCGTCGAGGCGGTTGAGACCCTCGCCGAGCGCGCCGCGCCGGCGGAGCTGACCGGCGTGGTCAGCCTCAAGTATTTCACCGTGGGCGGCGGCGAGGGCCGCCGGCAGGTCACCGAGGCGTTCGGTGAACTGGACGTGCCCGTGGTCAAGGGCATTCGCCTCAGCGACCTGACCGAGCCCGAGTGGCAGCTGTCGGAAGAGGGCATCCCCTGGGACAACGTCCACTACCAGCTCGCCATGCCCGAGCTGCAGGGCATCAGCCAGCCCATGGTGCTGGCAACGGCCGAATCGCCGGAGATCGACGAGGCCACCGGCGTGACACTCAAGCTCACCCGCCCGATCCCGGAGCGGGTCGACGCGCTGGCGGACCGCATGCAGCGCTGGCAGCGGCTGCAGACCGCCGACAATGCCGACAAGCGCGTCGCACTGGTCTATTACAACCACCCGCCGGGGCGGCACAACGTCGGCGCCGACAAGCTCGACGTGCCGGAGTCCCTGTTCGAGATGCTCCAGCAGCTGAAGGCCGCCGGCTACGACACCGGCGAGCTGCCCGAGGACGCCGACGCCCTGCTGGACGAAATCCAGGACCGCGGCGTGAACCTACAGGAGGACGCCGAAGGTCTGTCGGAGCTTGCCGAGCGCGTGCCCACCCTGTCGACCGAGGACTATCTCGACTACTTCCACACCCTGCCGGAGTCCATCCAGGCGGAGCTCGAGAACGGCCCCATCGGCTACGTCCACGCGCGACTCCTGGACGCCATGAAACAGGACCAGCAGGCCCTTGCCGAGCGGCTGCTGGAACGCGGCCTCGGCGACCTCCGGCACATGCTCGAGAACTACGAGCACGACCGCCAGCACCGCGCCCTGGACCTGCTCTCCCAGTACCAGCAGGAGTGGACCCGGCTGCTTCAGCACGGTGGTGACACCGACGAGGTGGACAGCCTGCGCGACGCGCTGATCCGCACCGGCATCCCGGGGCTCACCGGCTGGGGCGACGCCCCCGGCGAAGCCATGGTCCGCGACGGCGAGATGGTCTTCCCGGGCATCCGCTTCGGCAACGTGTTCATCGGTCCGCAGCCGCCCCGGGGTTGGGAAGTCAGCGAGGCGCTGCTGCACGCCAACACCACCTTCCCGCCCACGCACCACTATATGGGCTTCTATCACTGGCTGCGCGACGGCTTCGAGGCGGATGCGCTGGTCTACGTGGGCCGCCACTCCACCCGCGAGTTCCTGCCGCGCCGGCGCGCCGGTCTGGCCGCCGACGACTACCCGGAACTGCTGGGCGGCGACCTGCCGGTGATCTACCCCTACATTGTCGACGGCGTGGGCGAGGGCATCCAGGCGAAACGCCGCGCCATGGGCGTGATGATCAGCCATCTCACGCCGCCGCTGGAGGCGACGGAGCTCTACGACGAGCTGCTGGAACTGCGCCAGCTGGTGGAGACCTTTGAGTCGGCCACCGACCCGGACTCGCCCACCCGCGACCGTGCCGTGGACACGCTCCGCGAGCGCATCGAGGCGCTGGATCTCACCGAGGAGATTGAGCACGAGCTGGAGCACGGCCATCACCACCACGATCACGGCCATGATGACGATCACGGTGATCACGACGACAACGGCGACCATGACCACGATCACGGCCACGACCATGGCGAGGACTTTGACGGTGACCTGGCCGACGTGGACGACGAATTGCTGGTCCACGAGGTGGGCCACTACGTGACCCACATGCAGGAGCAGTTCATGCCCATCGGCCTGCATGTGTTCGGCCGCGACTGGGACGACGACGCCGTGAATACCATGCTTGACTCCATGGCCGGCGACGACGACCCCGAAGCCGGCTGGCGCGAGGATCTGGTCGACTCCACCGCCAATGAGCGCAACAACCTCCTCGCCGCCCTGGACGGCCGCTTCGTGGAGCCGGGCCATGGTAACGACCCGATTCGCACCCCCGAGGTGCTGCCCACCGGGCGCAACTTCCACGCCCTCTCCGGCGACCTGGTGCCCACCCGTGTCGCCTGGTCCCTGGGCCAGGAGATGGCCGTGGACGCCCGCGACCGCGGCGATCCGGAGGCCGAGGGCAGCGAGGCCATCGTGCTGTGGGCCTCGGACACCGTGCGCGACGAGGGCGTGATGATCGCCTTCGGCATGGACATGCTCGGCGTGCGGCCGAAGTGGAACGCCCGCGGCATTGTCGAGGGCCTGGAGCGCAAGCCCCTGGAGGACCGCTCCCGGCGCCGGGACGCCCTGTTCACCACCTCCGGGCTGTTCCGCGACCTCTACGAGGGCCAGCTCGTGTGGCTGGACAAGGCAGTGCGCGTGGCCCTGGATGGCGCTTCCGAGACCATCCGCGCCGAGCACCCGCAGCTGGACGGCGCCCTCGACGAGGCCCTGCGCCCGCTGCCCGAGGACCTGCGCGATCCGGGCGACGAGGCACTGAGCGAGAACGACGTGGCCGCCCGCTGGGTGGAAGACACCCGCACGCTGCTGGACGACGGCGCCGATGCCGCCGATGCCGCCGACGCCGGCCGCGACGCCGCCCTGCGCGTGTTCGGCACCGCCCCCGGCGCCTACGGTGCCGGTGTGAACCGCCTGGCCGAGCGCTCCGGCGCCTGGGAGGACCGCAGCGAGGTGGCCGCCGCCTACGCCCGGCGCATGGGCCACGCCTACGGCACCGA
>SLMR01000426.1 GCA_007133445.1 Aquisalimonas sp.
CTACGGCCGGTGAGATTTTCGGGGCGTTTCCGGTGCGCCCGGTCTGCGCAAGAAACCGCCACACACCCCGTAGGAGCGGCGTAAGCCGCGACCAACCCACACAACCACACCCGGAGGAGAACAATGTCCCAATCCCCCCGCGTCCTCATTATCGGTGCCGGTGCCATCGGCAGCTTCTACGGCTCCATCCTCGCCCGCGGCGGCGCGAGCGTCGAGGTGGTGAGCCGCTCCGAGGCGGACGTCATCCGCGAGCAGGGCTTCCGCATCAACAGCCAGGACATGGGGGACCTCTCGTTCCGGCCTGATGCGGTCTATGAAAGCGTTGAGCAGGTTCCCACGCCGCCCGAGTTCGTCCTGCTCTCGGTCAAGGTGCTGGATGATCTGGACCGCGCCGCCCTGATCCGCCCGGCCGTGGGACCGGAGACAGTGATCGTGCTGGTGGAAAACGGTATCGACATCGAGCGCCCCATCAAGGAGGCGTTTCCGGACAATCCGCTGGTCAGCGGCCTGGCGTTCGTGGCCGTGAGCCGCACCGGCACGGCGCAGTCCGAACACAAGGCCTACGGCCGCCTGGTGATCGGCGAATACCCCTCCGGCGCCGGCGAGGCATGCCAGCGCTTCTCCGAGCTGCTGGAGGCGGGCGGCGTGAACTGCCCCATCTCCGACAGCCTGGTAACGGAGCGTTGGCGCAAGGCCGTGTGGAACGCCGCTTTCAACCCCGTCTCCGTGGTCGCCGGTGGCGCCACCACCACGACCATTCTGGACGCACCGGGCGGCGAGGCGTTCATGGTCACGCTCATGGAAGAGGTCTGCGCCGTGGCCGCCGCCGCCGGGCATCCGCTGGACCCGGAACTGCCGCAGAAGGCCATTCCCGGCACCCGCAAGATGCCGCCGTATCACAACAGCATGGCCCTGGATTTCCTCAACGGCCGGCCCATGGAAGTGGAGGCCATCCTCGGCAATGTCATCCGGGCGGCGGAAGAGCACGGCGTCGCGGTTCCCCATCTGGAGAGCGTGTACCGCGTCACCAAAATGGCGCAACACCGGATTGCGGTAGAGGGGTAGGAGCGGCGTAAGCCGCGACCCGTCGCGGCCCGTTGGCGGGTTTTCGGTGCATCAAGATGCACCCTACGCAGGGCTACCGCGTCACCAAAATGGCGCAACATCGGATTGCGGTGGAGGCGTAGGAGCGGCGTAAGCCGCGACCCGGTACGGCCCGTTTGCGGGTTTCGCGGTGCATCAAGATGCACCCCACGTCGGTACGGCGCCGGGGTGCGGGCACCCGTAGGGTGCATCTTGATGCACCGCCACCACCACCGCCACCGCCACGCAGGGCCATGACCGGGCGGACCGAACCGGAATCGCCGATGTCGGCCCGTAGGGTGCATCTTGATGCACCGTCCTCCCGCTCCCCTCGACTACTGATCACCCATGGACGGCAGCCACAGGGAGATCTCCGGGAACATGATCAGAATGATCGTCGCCAGCACCAGTATGGCGATGAACGGCGGTGTCCCTCGTATGACGTCGAAGTACGGTCTTCGGAACACGGCCATGGCCGTGAATATGTCGCAGCCGAATGGTGGTGTCGCCGAGCCGATGGCCGCCTGCAGGGTCACGATCACGCCCACGTGCACCGGATCCAGGCCCGCCGCCTGCACCAGCGGCTGGAACAGCGGGGTAAGGATCAGGATGACCACGATCGGGTCCACGAACATGCAGCCGATGAAGTAGGCCACTGCGATCAGCGCCAGCGCCGCCGTGGGGTTGTCACCGAACTGCTGGACGATGGGCGTGAGGATCTGCTGCGGCACACCGGCCGTGGACAGTGCCTGGGAGAAGGCGTAGCCGATGGCCACGAGGATGAACACCACCGCCGTGATCATGCCCGTGGACAGGGCGATGGAGCCGATGTCCCTGAGGCTGACCTTGCGGTAGATCACCACTTCCAGGATGAAGGCGTAGAGCACGGCCATGGCCGATGCGTCCACCGGGCTGAAGGTGCCGGTGTAGATGCCGCCCACCACGATCACCGGGAAGCCGAGCGGCAGAATGGCGCCGCGCAGGGCGAACAGGCGCTGCCGCCAGCTCGAGCGCGGCTCCGGTTCGATGCCCATGATCCGCGACGCGACGTAGCAGTAGATGGAGAACATGAACAGGATCAGGATCCCGGGCAGAATGCCGGCGATGAACAGGTCACCGATGGAGGCGCCGCGGGCGATCACCCCGTAGACGATCATGCCGATGCTCGGCGGGATCAGCAGGGCGATGTCGCTGGCGTTGATGATCAGCGCCAGGGTGAAGCTGTCCTTGTAGCCCTTCTGCAGCAGGCGCGGGCGCATGGGGCCGCCCATGGCCACCACCGTGGCCTGGGTGGAGCCGGAGACGGCGCCGAACAGGGTGCAACTTGCGGCGGTGGTAATGGGCAGGCCACCGCGCATGTGGCCGACGAAGGCGCCCACCAGATCCAGCAGGCGGTTGGCCGTATGGCCCTTGGTCATGATGTCGGCGGCGAAGATGAACATGGGCACCGCAGCCAGTACCCACTGCTCCACCCCGGAGAACATCCAGCTCACGCCCTGATCCGGCCCGAAGAAGGTCATGCCGGTGAACATCATGAACAGGGTGGCCGCGAGCAGCGGCACCATCATGGGGAACCCCAGCAGAAGCAGGACCACCATGAGGATGACCATCCAAGTCAGCATTCCGAGCGCCCTCTTGTCTTATTCGGTCGGACTGCA
This sequence comes from Aquisalimonas sp., assembly GCA_007133445.1. Next base: position 2,742 of record SLMR01000426.1, read on the forward strand.
GCGCAGCGCACTGCCTCCTAGCGTTGGTCCTGTTCCTTGTCCTGGTCAGGCATTTCCACCGGCAGCTCGTCATAGCCTTCCAGCTCGGTAAACGAGCGGTACATCTCCCTGGTGGTGAGATTGCGGAAGGCAGTGAGCCAGTACTGAATGCCCGCCAGCGTGAAGCCGA
>SLMR01000087.1 GCA_007133445.1 Aquisalimonas sp.
ACTCCAAAACGATTCTTCCCGGCAGAGTAACCCATTCGTCAGCCGACGAACGAGGTGTGGGTCACATCGCATCACCCCGAGACGCGGGCATGCATCCCCTGTCGCCGCGCGAATTGTCAGGGGGTTCCTTAAGGGTGGCATACTGGCAGGCGCGAACACGGCAACGGCGCAAGCATCATGACCTGGAAACCACTGGCACTGATCATGATCGTGGCGGGTGCACTGGCGCTGCTCGCCGTCGCCCGCTACCCCATGGAACCGCGTTGGCTTGCAGACGATCCGGCCCGCGGCGAGCACGTCACAGCGATGACATGGTGGCAGGATGCCCCCGTGCTCGCTACGCAGGACGGCCGCGTGTACGCCCGCGACGGCGATGACTGGGCAGAGCGCCCGGAACTTCCCGCCGAGGCCCGCAGCACGGTGCTCCTGGATGTGGACGGCACGCTGCACGCGGGCACCACCGACGGTGTACTGCGGCTCGGCGACGACACCTGGCAGGCCGCCGACGGGGAAGACGCACCGGCAGGCCGGATCGCCCATCTGGCCCGGGACGGCGAGTACCTCTACGCCGCCGGTGACCGCGGCGTATGGCAGCGGGGACTCACGGCGGACGCTGCCTGGACGTTCCTCGGCCGCCCCGACGAGGACGCCATCGTCTACCGGGTCCTCGGCAGCGACCACGACGGCGACACGCTGCTGCGCAGCGGCAGCATCGAGGCGGGCGTTCACATCTACGACCGCGACACCGAGGAGTGGCTCAGCGATAGTGACGGCCTGCCCGATGGCATCAAGATCCTGAGCTTCCAGCTCATGGACGACGGCACCGTTCTGGCCGGGACGGATCAGGGCCTGTACCGCCAGCCCTCGCCCGACGAAGCCTGGGAGCAGGTCCGCGGCCTCATTGGCGACCGCCGCATCCTCAGCATGGGCATCACTGGCGATACCCTCTATATCGGCAGCGACGATGGCGCCTGGCACGCCCCGCTGACTAACCAGGGCGGCATTGGCGACGGCGCCGACTGGCTGCCGATCCTGCCCACGGAGGAGGCCCTGGATGCGCCGGTATCCTGGATACTCACCCAGGACGAACAACCATGGATCGCCGCCGGCAGCGCCTACCGCCTGCGCACCGGGCTGCCTCCGGAGTGGTACATGCTGGTCATCGGCGGCCCGCTGCTGCTGGTGGCGGGTGGCGGGCTGCTGGTGTATCGGCGGTAACACCGCGCTCTCGTCGGGGCGAGACCGCCGGAGGGGCTGATGTTCGAGTATGGCCGACATTGTCGAGAGTGAACTAGACGATGGGCGGCTCCTCCCCCCATTCCTCCTCGCTAGTCTCCAGGGATTCACTGAAGCGCTCCACGTCCCGGTGGACCCGACCCACCTGATCGAACCGGGCCACGTGGAACAGCGCTTCTCCCTCATGTACCAGGGGCATGTTCGCCCGCCCGATCACCAACCCGGAGAACGCCGCCTCCACGGCGAGCTCCTTGCCGCCGAAGGGATCGGAAATCCACCCCAGCGCCTGCCCCGCGCGCACCCGGTCGCCCAGCGCCACCGCGGCCCGGAACAGCCCGTCCTGGCCGGCCCGCATCCAGCTGCTGGAGTTGGCAATGTAGTGCGGCTCCGGCGTCGGCCGGCTGCGGCGCGCCGGTGCCAGCATGCCCAGGTGGCGCATCACCCGGATCACTCCCTTCACCCCGGCACGGATCGCCTGCTCGTTGAACCGCAACGCCTCCCCCCCTTCATAGGTGACCACCGGTAGCCCTGCCTCGCGGGCCGCGCTACGCAGGCTGCCCTCGATCACCGGCGAATCGAGCACCACGGGCAAGCCGAAGGCCCGGGCCAGGGCATCGTCCCCTGAATCGCTCAGATCCGCGCGGATCTGCGGCAGATTGTCCCGGTGGATGGCTGCGGTGTGCAGATCGATGACGTGGCTGGCCCGGGCGATCACCTCGGTGCGCACCAGGTACGCCAGGCGCGAAGCCATGGAACCTGCCTCGCTGCCGGGGAAACTGCGATTCAGATCCCGGCGGTCCGGCAGATAGCGTGAGCGCCCGATGAACCCGAGCACGTTCACCACCGGAACGGCGATCAGCGTGCCCGCGAGGCGGTTCAGCATCTGCTGGCGCAGCAACCGCCGGATGATCTCCGCCCCATTGATCTCGTCGCCGTGAACCCCCGCCGTCACCACCAGGCAGGGCCCGGTACGGCGGCCGTGAATCACCTGCACGGGAATGTTGACGGGCGTATGGGTGTAGAGCTGGCCGGCGGGGAGTTCCACCGTATCGCGGCCCCCGGCGGGGATGGTCTGTCCTGCGATGACAAGAGGCGCCTGTGCCAACTCCCCCTCCCTTGCGCGCACTGTGCACGCGGTGGAAACCTTAGTATCGTGGCCGGCGGAGACCCCGGTGCCGGACGTCGGCGCCACCCACGTCAGGGAGACACCCGATGCTGTCCTGGACGCTGCTCTTTCTGGTGGTCGCCATTGTGGCTGCCGCCGCCGGATTCAGCGGCATCGCCGGCACCGCCGCATGGATCGCCCAGGTGCTGTTCGTGCTGTTCATCGTCCTGTTCCTGGCGAGCCTGATCTTCGGCCGACGGCCCTGAACCACTGCTGCGGTTCACACCGCGCCGCGGTGGCGGTTCTTCACCTTGACGTAGTGGGCGGCCGAGTAACGCAGAAACTCCCGTTCCTCGTCGGTGAGCTCGCGCACAGCCTTCGCTGGGCTGCCCACGTACAGGTACCCGCCGGGCAGCTCCTTGCCCGGGGGCACCAGCGCCCCGGCCGCCAGCATGCTCTCCGCGCCGAGCACGGCGCCATCCATGACGGTCGCACCCATGCCGATCAGGCAGGCATCCTCGATGGTACAGGCGTGGACGACGGCCTTGTGACCGACGGTGACGTC
>SLMR01000182.1 GCA_007133445.1 Aquisalimonas sp.
CGCCGGGCCGTTGGCGGGCATGGCCGCTGGCCTGGAAGCCGCGCGCACCGAGTGGTGCGTGACCGTGCCATGCGACTCGCCCCTGGTTCCGCCGGATCTTGTGGCGCGGCTGGCGGGCGCCGTCCAGCGTGAGGGTGCCGACCTCGCCGTGGCCGAGGGTGCCGGGCGCATGCAGCCGGTGTTCGCCCTGTTGCCGCGGCGGCTGCTGCCGGACCTGTCCGCGTTCCTGGAGCAGGGCGGGCGCAAGATCGACGCCTGGTATGCCCGTCACCGCGTTGCGCTGGCGGACTGTTCCGACGTGGACGAGGCGTTTCTCAACGTCAACACACCGGATGAGCGTGATCGTCTGGAAGCGCGTCTGATCGAGGAGGGGCGGTCTCATGGCTGAATTCCTGAGCGCGCCCGATGTCGCCGCCCGCGCAGAAGCCGACCACGCCGCATTCGAGGCGGCCCTGGCCGCTGGTGAACCACCGAAGGAATTGATGCGTCGCCTGAATCGCCACGCCGTGCGCCAGGAACCGCCGCTGGTGCTCGCCGGTGACGACGTGGTGGCGCCGTTGACCGCCTGGGTGCAGCGTTTCCGCAGCAAGCATCCGGATGTGGCGCTGTTCTGCCACTACGTCGGCTGCACCAGTGAAAGCCGGTCCACGGAGCGGCTGGTGGAACGGCTGTTGCTGGTGCTGCGCGGGGTGGCGGAACTGCCCGACCCCATTCCCGCGGACCCGGAAGCCCGGCGGGAGTTGTTGCCCAACTGGCTGGCACGGGCCGCGGCGCGGCAGCGTATCATGCTCGTGCTGGCCGCCGTGGACCAGCTCATTGACGCGGACGCGGAGCAGGCGCTGGACTGGTTACCCGTGCATCTGCCGCCCGGCGTGCGGGTGGTGCTGTCCGTGGCGGAGAATGCTCCCGCGGCGGCACAGCTCCGTCAGCGCGGCTGGCAGGTGGAGACACTGTCGGCTGATGGAGCGGCCGTCGATGCGTTGCCGGCAGCCGTGGCTCCGGAGCTCCTGCGCCTGCTGTGGGCCAGCCGGCGCGGACTGACGGCGGCAGAGCTGGAAGCCGTCGGGCAAGCCGTGCTGGAGGACGTTGACGGGATCTATCGGGCCGAGGGCCGGCTGCAGCTTGCCGGTGCCCCGCTCCGTGATCTGGTGCGCCGGCAGTTCCTGAGTGACGGTGCCGATCGCCAGACGGCGCATCGTGATCTGGCCGTACTGGCTTCCGAGCACCTGGGTGCCGACCGCCGCCTGGACGAACTGCCATGGCAGCTGGTGGCGGCGAGGGACTGGGAGCAGTTGGCGCGGTTGCTGGCGGAGCCCGGGGTTCTCATGGCACTGCTGCGGCAGGATGACCGCCTGGATCTGGGGCATTACTGGCGCGCCTGGGGCGGCGGGTCCGAGCTGGTGGCCTGGTATGCCGAGTGCGTGCCGCTGTGGCGTGAGCAGCTGGACGCGTCGGCGCTGGCCGAGCTGACATGCGCGCTGTGTGCCGCTTTCCGGGAGTCGGATTTCGACGGAGATCTGGCACCGTTCATGGATACCCTTGAGGCGCTCGAGTCCGACCTGCCTGACGTGGTCCGGGCACGGGTCATGGCCCTGCGGGGTGCCTGGCTGGCGGAGCAGGGTGATCACGGGGCGGCGCTGAAGCCGCTGCAGCAGGCGCTGGACCTCCGGCGTGAGGTGTGCGGCGAGGACCACCCCGAGACGCGCACCAGTCGGCATCAACTGGCGACCTGGTATGAGGAGCAGGGCGATGTGGCAGCGGCGGGGGAGTGTTATCGCACCGCGCTCAAGGGGCGCGAAGCCTCCCTGGGCGAACGTCATCCGGGCCTGATTCCCTATCTGCACAACCTGGGCGCCGTGCTCAAGGCGCAGGACGAGTTTGCCGCGGCGAAGCCGTGCTACCGGCGGGCGCTGGAGATCGCCGAGCGCGCCTACGGCAACGCCCACCCGACCACCGCCGCCTGCCTGGACAACCTGGCGGGCGTTGTCTATGCCGAGCACGATTTCGACCAGGCGGAAACGCTGTACCAGCGGGCCCTGGGCATTGCCGAGACGGTGTTCGGGCCGATGCATGCGGCCACCGCCGCTGCGGCCCACAACCTGGGTGCCGTGCTGGATGCGCGGGAGGATTTCCGCACCGCCGAAATGCTGTTCCAGCGCGCGCTGGACATCCGCGAGGAACTGTTCGGTGCCGAACACGTGGACACCGCCTCCAGTCTGCACAACCTCGCCGGGGTCAAGGACGCCATGGGCCGGTACGACGACGCGGAGCCGCTGTACCGCCGAGCCATCGCCAACTGGGAAGCGGTGGTGGGCGCGGAGCACACCGCCACCGCCACCAGTGTCAACAACCTGGCCGATCTGCTCCGTGAGACCGGCCAGTTCGCCGAGGCGGAGCAGCTCTACCGGCGCAACCTCACCACCTGGCGCAACCTCATGGGCGCTGAGCACCCGCACACGCTCATGACCCTTTGCGAACTGGCGGCGCTGTACGCCGAGCAGGGCCGGCGGGACGACGCCGAACCCATGCTGCGGGACGCCGTGGAGCGCACCGCCCGGGTTCTGGGGCGGGACAATATGGACCACATCAATGCCGTTACCAGGCTTGCGGGGGTGCTGCGTGATACCGGGCGCAAGGACGAGGCGCGCCGGCTGCTCAAGCAGACCATCACGTCGGTGGAGGGCACGCTGGGCATGATCTCGCCCAAGCTGCAGAAGCTGCGCCGCCATCTGGAGGCCCTGGACGTGGACCCGGACCGCCTGCACTGACGGCTGTGGCGACGGCGGCCAGCTACGTGCTGCGGTGAACCGTTTCCACCAGCAGATCCGGGTGCCGGATGCTGGTGAGCACCACGCGGTCGAAGCGTTCGCTGCCCGCCAGGATGTGGCGGGCA
>SLMR01000300.1 GCA_007133445.1 Aquisalimonas sp.
CGCCGTTGTAAAGCCCCGGTGTGCCCTTGTGCAGCATCACCACCGTGATGCCCGGGTATTCGCCCTTGCCCAGAAGGTTGTCCGGGTCGTGCATCTGGAATGCCAGGGAAATGAGGTTCGCCACCGGCGCCAGGGTGATGTAGCGCTTGCGGAAATTCAGGCGGATCTTCACCTCGCCGTCGTCATCCTTGAACACCCTGCCCTCGGCCTTGATGGAGGCGGCGTCGGAACCGGCGGTGGGCTCGGTCAGCCCGAAGCAGGGCACGTACTCGCCGCTCGCGAGTCGCGGCAGGTAGTGTTCCTTCTGCTCCTCGGTACCGTAGTGCTTCAGCAGTTCCGCCGCGCCCAGGGAGTTGGGGATGACAACGAAGGTGCCCACAGTGGACGAGTAGCTGTTCACTTTCGCCATCACGGCGGAAACCGCCAGCGTGGAGAACTCCTTGCCGCCGTATGCCTTGGGAATGATCATCCCCATGAAGCCATTCTTCTTGATGAACTCGACGGCATCGTCCGGGGCGCGCCGGGTGCGCTCCACCTCGTAGGCGTCGATCATCCGACACAGCTCTTCGGTAGGGCCGTCCAGGAACGCCTGCTCCTCCTCGGAGAGCTGGTTGTAGGGCTCGGCCATCATCTGCTTGAGATCCGGGTTGCCGGCAAACAGCTGTCCGTCAATCCAGACCGTGCCGGCCTCCAGGGCCTGGCGCTCGGTGTCGGAGATGCGCGGCAGCACGTTGTTCGTGCGCATGTAGTTCATTAGTGCAGAAAACATGATCTTCCTCCTTGTCACCGCGCGGGAAGAGGGGCCGGTGACGCGACTGCGTTCCCGCGGCAACGTCGCGGGTGGTATCCATGATAGCTATTCCGCAGAGCGGACGGTTGTCACCATCAGGTTAGCAGCGTTGTACCATACTACACCGTATGGTGGAAGTCCCTGATTGATTCGCCAGGGATATTTCTCTGGCGGCCGGTTCGGAATGGCCCAGGTTGCAAGAGTGGTTCATCTGGAGGGTTCGATGCTGGGTCGCCGTCGCGGCTGAAGCTGCTCCCATGAGCCCTCGGCGCGCGTTTGTGCCCGGTTCCGCCGTCGTCGGCGATGCGTTGCCGTAGGGTGCATCTTGATGCACCGCAAAACGGCCTTCGGTGAGCGCCCCGCTGGGCATGGCGGGGGAAGGTGCATCTTGATGCACCCTACGCCATCGCGTGGCAGGGGTTCAGTCGGGACCGACATTCCCCCGTGGGGTGGAAGAGCAGGCCGCCGGTCACTCCACCTCCGGCCGGGAATGGAGGTGGATCTCGCCCACCCGCCCGCGCAGCTGCTGGTGAACGGTCTCGACGGTAGCTGCTTCACCCAAGACCGCCACCGCCGTATCCCAGCGCTCGCGGGCGGACAGGCCGCTGAGCCAGTCGTCCACCAGCGCCGGCAACGTCCCGTCACGGCAGCCGGGAAGGGCGTCGGCGTGGGCAATGCGGCTGGGAACGCCGGCGTCCTCAAGGGCACCAACGCCGGCGATGGCGCCGGGGGCCATCGCCTTGACCAGAAAGCGGGAGGGGCGGAACCGGAACGCGGGCGCGGCGCTGTCCAGGCCGGCGAGGACCAGGTGGATGTCCAGCCGCAGGGCCGCGAACACCGTCGCCGGCAGTCCGGTTTCGTCGGTCACCAGAGCCAGCCGCCGGGTGCCGCTGGCGGGTTGCAGGGCATTGCCGAGCGGGCCGGCCAGTGGGCAGGGCGCTCCGCGCGTGAGCGCCGCGGCTGACGGTGGTGCGCAGAACGCCAGCCAGCCCTCGGTGGTGGAGTGATCGAGCACCGGCAGCACGATATCCGTGCCGTCCAGCGTCAGCCGGAACCAGTGGCCCGGTGCGGGGGTGGCGCCGTCGTCCTGCGCAACGCGCAGCAGGCGGTGGTCGCCCGGCAGTGCGGTGTTCCCGAGAATGCGGCTCACGCGGCTCCGGACCCGGCGGTGTGGACGGTCACGCCGTCCACCAGGGTCCGCCGTACGCGACCGGTGAGCTCCCAGCCCGTGAACGGCGTGTTCCGGCCGCGGCTGCGCAACGCCTCCGGTGTGACCCACCAGGGTTCGCGCGGGTCCACCAGGCAGAGGTCCGCCGGGGCGCCGGGACACAGGGTGCCGCCGGGGAGGCCCAGCAGCTGGGCCGGGCCCGACGTGACCCGCGCTACGGCCGCCGCCAGCGGCAGGGCGCCCTCGTCCTCCAGACGCAGGGCCAGGGCAAGCAGGGTGTCGAGCCCGGAGATGCCGGGTTCGGAGGCCACGAACGGGGCGGCCTTGGCATCGGCGTCGTGGGGCTGGTGGTCGGAGCAGATTGCTTCCAGAGTCCCGTCTGCCACGGCACGTCGCAGGGCGTCGCGGTCGCTGTCGCTGCGCAGCGGCGGCAGGACGTTGCAGTCGCTGGCGAAGCCGCTGACGTCCATTTCCGTGAGGAACAGCTGGTGCATGGCCACGTCCGCGCTCACCGGCAGACCGTCACGGCGTGCCCGGGCGATCAGCGCCGCGCCTCGCGCCGATGACAGCCGGGCGAAGTGGACCCGCGCACCGGTTTCCTCCACCAGCGCCAGGGCCCGGGACAGGGCCACGGTCTCTGCCGCCACGGGGATGCCGGCCAGCCCCAGCCGTGTAGCCACCCAGCCCTCGTGCATGGCGCCGCCGCTGGTCAGGTCGGGATCCTGGGGAGTGAGCATCACCGTGATGCCATGGGTGGCCGCGTACTCCAGCGCCCGCCGCAGCACAAGGGTGTTCGCCACCGGACGCCCGCCGTCGCTCAGCGCCACGCAGCCAGCCCTCTGCAGACCCGCCATCTGGCTGAGATACTCCCCTTCCAGGCCGGCGGTCAGGGCGCCGACGGGAACCAGCCGGCTGCTGGCCGCCGCGTGCGCC
>SLMR01000415.1 GCA_007133445.1 Aquisalimonas sp.
CGGCAAGATCGCCGCGGTTCGCCGCACGATACTGCTCGATGGACTCCTGCCGCTGTTTCACCATCTTGCTGAGAATGGCGATCACGTCGGCGTCAGCCAGTTCAGTGCGCTGGTCCACCTCGTGCTGCTTGATGCCGGCGGTCACCTGGCGGAGCACGGCCAGTCGCTTGCTCTCGCGTGCCCGCATGGCCTCTTTCACCGCCGTGTTGATGCGGTCCTTCAGGGCGCTGTCGGTCATGGGTGTGATCCCGGCAGTGTTCAGTACATGCGCTCGCGGCGCTGCTGTTCGCGCTGGAGCTTCTTGGCGTGCCGCTTCACGGCCGCGGCCTGCTTGCGCTTGCGCACCTGGGTGGGCTTCTCGTAGTGCTCCCGACGGCGCACCTCGGAGAGGATGCCGGCTTTCTCGCAGGAGCGCTTGAAACGGCGCAGGGCGACTTCGAAATGCTCGTTTTCCCGTACCTTGACGATCGGCATGCAGCGACTCACCTTCCTTCAGATCAGTATGGACCGTTTCGTGGAACCGTCGATTCCACAGCGGGCGCGGTATTCTAGCCAGCAAGTGCGGTGAACACAAGAAAAAGCGGTGTCTGGTGTGCCAGGACGGCGGCGCCTACACTGCGCCCCGGCAGACACTGAGTGAGGGTTGGCATGCGGGTGCTGGGAATCGAGACATCGTGTGACGAGACCGGGGTGGCCGTCTACGACGGTAACGCCGGGCTGCTGGCGCACGCCGTTCACAGCCAGGTGGACCTGCATGCTACCTACGGCGGCGTGGTTCCGGAGCTGGCCTCGCGGGATCACGTGCGCCGGGTGCTGCCGCTCACCGAGCGGGTGCTCACGGACGCCGGCCTGGGCGCCGGTGACCTGGACGCCGTGGCGTACACCCGCGGGCCGGGGCTGGTGGGTGCGCTGCTGGTGGGCGCGGCCGTGGCCCGCAGCCTTGCCTGGGCCCGGGATCTCCCGGCCCTGGGCGTGCACCACATGGAGGCCCACCTGCTGGCACCGTTGCTGGAGGATGACCCGCCGGCGTTCCCGTTCGTGGCACTGCTGGTCTCCGGCGGGCACACCATGCTGGTGCAGGTGGCGGGCGTGGGCCGTTACCGCCTGCTGGGTGAGTCCGTGGACGACGCCGCCGGCGAGGCCTTCGACAAGACCGCCAAGCTGCTCGGTCTGCCGTATCCGGGCGGCCCGGAACTGGAGCGTCTGGCAGCTAGTGGCCAACCGGATCGCTACCGTTTCCCGCGGCCCATGACGGACCGCCCCGGACTCGACTTCAGCTTCAGCGGCCTCAAGACCTTCACCCGCAACCTGGTGCGCGATGCCGGCGAGGATCGCCAGGCATACGCCGACATCGCCCGCGGGTTCCAGGATGCGGTGGCGGATACCCTGGCCATCAAGTGCCGGCGCGCCATTCGCGAAACCGGTGCGGGGCGGCTGGTGGTGGCCGGCGGTGTCAGCGCGAACAGTGCGCTGCGGGAACGCTTCGCGGCCATGGCCGAGGCCGAGGGGGCCACGGTCCACTACCCGCGACTGGCGCTCTGCACCGATAACGGCGCCATGATCGCCTACTGCGGTTACCTGCGGTTGCGTGACGGGGAGCGGAGTTCGGCCGCCTTCGACGTGACGGCCCGGTGGCCGCTGGCGGAGCTCAGACCGCCCAAGGCGTAGGTATCGCGGTCAGTCCTTCTCGCCGATCTTCTTCTCCGTGCCGTTCAGCAGCGCCTGCAGGTTGCCCCGGTGGCGCCAGTAGGTGAGCACGGTGATGGCAAGCATGCCGAACATGATGGCCTGGGGGGCGTCGAAATAGGCCAGGAAGAACGGGGCCAGCAGGAACGACACCAGCGCCGACAGCGACGAGTAGCGGAACAGGGCGGCCACGAGCAGCCAGGTGCCGGCGGTGAGCAGCAATGCCGGCCAGGACCACGCCAGTAGCACGCCCAATCCGGTGGCAACGCCCTTGCCGCCCTGAAAACGGAACAACACCGGGTACACGTGGCCCAGGAATGCCGCCAGGCCAGCCAGGGCGACCACCACTGGCTCCAGGCCGAGCGCGACCGCCAGCAGCACTGGCAGCACGCCCTTGAGAAAGTCGCCCAGCAGGGTGATGCCGGCGGCGGTGCGGTTGCCTACGCGCAGGACATTGGTTGCGCCCGGATTGCCGGAGCCCTCGCTGCGCGGGTCCGGCAGGCCCATGGCGCGGCAGGTGACGATGGCCGCCGAGATGGAGCCGAACAGGTAGGCGGCGATGACGATGACGGCATCGATAATCATGGCGGGTATTGAATGCGTCCCGCCGGATCGGGTCAAGTCGCCGGTGGCCGGGGCCATGGCCGGGGCGCTATCATCGCCGTTCGCCACGACGGAAACACCACGATGGACGTTGTCTTTATCCAGGAACTGAAAGTGGACACCGTGATCGGTGTGCGCGACTGGGAGCGCCAGGTCCGCCAGACGCTGGTCCTCGATCTCGAGCTCGGGTGTGACGCCGCACGGGCCGCTGCCACCGACGCGGTGGAAGACGCCGTGGATTACGACGCGGTGCGTCGCCACGCCGCCGATTGGGTGGCGAACGCCGGTTGTCAGCTGGTTGAAACCGTCGCCGAAGGGCTGGCCGCCGAGCTGCAGAGCGCTTTCGGGGTGCCGTGGCTGCGGCTGCGGGTGACCAAGCCTGGCGCCATTCCCGGGGCGCGGGCGGTGGGCGTCACCATCGAGCGCGGCGGAGCGCCCACATGAGCAGAGTGCGTGTCTACGTCAGCATCGGCTCCAATATCGACCCGGCCCGCCACGTGCGGCAGGCGCTGCGGGACCTGCGCCAGGAGTTCGGGGGCTTGCGCGTCTCTCCGGTCTACGCGAGCGCCGCCGTGGGCTTCGATGGCGATGATTTTCTCAA
>SLMR01000371.1 GCA_007133445.1 Aquisalimonas sp.
GACCGAGACCGCAACAGGGCTTTGATTCCGGGCTCGGCACCGACGTTTTAACGGTTCGTCCACAATGTTATCCACAGGCGCTGTGGAAAGTCCGGGATACCCGCACCTCGACAGGCAGTTACACCGCACTCCTTGAACGTAGATCAACTTGTTGCCGTAACCGGGCCAGGCCACCTCAGCCAGCCCAGGCGAGGGTGAGATCATCCAGGTCGATCCAGCCCAGGGGCGCCACGGCGAGCATCCGCCCGCCCGGGAAACACGGGTAAATGCGGTGCCGGGTAGCAATGGTGAACCCGGACACGCTCTCCGCCCCACTGAGGGTCTGACTGGCCCGCACCCACGGGGCGGCGAACGCCGGCGAGAAATCCAGCCGCTGCGCCAGTCCGGTGGCATCGGCGTAGAGGACCTGCTCCCTGCGTAACACGGGGATGTCGGCAGGCAGCATGAAGGCCAGGGGATAGAGCCGGCCATCCGGCGCGTCCATCACCGGCTGCTCCTCCACGTGACAGCCTTCTCGGGCCAGACTGAAGGGCAGGGAGAGCGTCTGCCACAGCACGTTGGCGGTGTAGTAGAGGACGTCCAGCTCATCCCACCACAGCCAGTGCGACGGCGACCGCAGCACTGCGCCCGGGGCCCTGCGGTCCGCCTCTACCCGGCCATCCGGGGTCTCGATACGTGCGCGATTGGGCTCGCACACGGCCATGCAACCGGGCCGCGGCCAGTCCGCCATGCTGACCGTCGGCCACGCCGTACGCACGGTGATTTCGACGTCCTGCAGCGGACTGGCCTGCAAGCGGGAGGCAAGACCGACGCCCCCCATGGACACGCGGGCCATGACGGCATGCAGATCCCGCCAACGCTGCCCGCCACCGTGGGCTTCCAGCATCCGTTCCAGCAGTTCCATGGCCTCTCCACCCCTGCAGCAGTGACTGTGGCGACCGCTCGCTCACGCCCGGTGCGCGGTCGCCAGGTAGGCATGCGACTGCATTTCCTGAAGCCGACTGAGCGTGCGATCGAACTCGAACCGCAACCGCTGGCCCTGGTAGAGCTCTTCCGGCGGCGCATCGGCGGCCAGGATCAGTTTCACGCCATGATCATAGAACTCGTCCACGAGTGCGATAAAGCGTCGCGCCTGGTTCTCGCGGGCGGCGTCCAGCACCGGAATGTTGCCGATGAGCACGCTGTGGAAGGTACGCGCCAGTTCAATGTAATCCGCCTGCCCCCGTGGTCCGTCACAGATGGCCGCAAAGTCGAACCACACGACATCGTCGGCGAGCCCGCGGCAGGCAATGGTGCGACCCTCCACGGTGATCCGGGTATTGAACTGCGGGGCCTCCGGGGCCAGGTGGGTGAACTCCTCCTGCAGGACCTGATCCGCCGCCGCGTCCAGCGGCCAGTGATAGAGTTCTGCCTGCTCCAGATAGCGCAGCCGATAATCCGTTTCCCCGTCCAGTTCCATGACCCGCGTGTGCTCCCGCAGCAGGTCGATGGCCGGCAGGAATCGCTCCCGCTGCAACCCGCCCTTGTAGAGCTCCTGCGGCGGGATGTTCGACGTGGCCACCAGGGTCACCCCCTCCTGAAACAGTCCGCGCAGCAGGCCCGCCAGGAGCATGGCGTCGGTGATGTCGGAGACGAAGAACTCGTCGAAACACAGCACCCGCGTCTCGCTGGCGAACTCGCGGGCGATCAGCGCCAGCGGGTCCTGGACATCGTCGAGATCGCGCAGGCGATGGTGGACCATCTGCATGAAATGGTGGAAGTGCAGCCGCTTCTTCTCACGGATTGGCAGGCCCTCATGGAAGATATCCACCAGATAGGTCTTGCCCCGGCCGACGCCACCCCAGAGGTAGAGCCCGGTCACGGCCGGCCAGCGGGCCCGGGGCCGTGATCGCAGCCCCAGGCGCTGCAGCAGCCCCGGTGCCGGAGCCGCGTCCGGCGGCGTCGCGATCAGCCGGTCGTGCAGGTCCTGAAGGGCATCCACGGCCCGTTCCTGGGCAGCATCGCGGACGAAATCGGGTTGCGCGAGATCGGCCTCGTAGCGCTGACGCGGGGTCATGAATCGGTCCTTTGGCGCCCAAAAGCGATCAGTATGCCGACGGGAGCGGCATGAGTGAAAGGAACCCGGGATATCCAGAAAGTTACAGACGTTCCTGCCATGACTGGCGGGCTGCTTCAATTGCCCCGTTTCGTTCCCGGCGCTGCTACAATGCGCGGCTGCACGTGCAACAACACTGAGAGAGGCGGAGATGGCAGACAACAGGCGAAGCAAGGCGGTCACCGAAGGCTTCAAGCGCGCACCCAACCGCGCCATGCTGCGGGCGGTGGGCTTCAAGGACGAGGACTTCCACAAGCCCATCGTCGGTGTCGGCAACGCCCACAGCACCATCACGCCCTGCAACGTCGGCATCGGTGCCCTCGCCCAGCGTGCCGACGAGGCCCTGCGTGCCGCCGGTGCCATGCCGCAGCAGTTCGGCACCATCACCATCTCCGACGGCATCTCCATGGGCACCGAGGGCATGAAGTACTCGCTGGTGTCCCGGGAAGTGATTGCCGATTCCATCGAGACGGTGGTCCAGGGCCAGAGCATGGACGGCATCCTCGCCACCGGCGGCTGCGACAAGAACATGCCCGGCGCCATGATCGCGCTCGCCCGCATCAATGTGCCCGGCATTTTCGTCTACGGCGGCACCATCAAGCCGGGCAACTACAAGGGCGAGGATCTCACCATCGTCAGCGTGTTCGAGGCGGTGGGCCAGTACTCCGCCGGCAACCTCAGCGACGAGGATCTGGCCGGTGTGGAGAAGAACGCCTGCCCCGGTGCCGGCTCCTGCGGCGGCATGTTCACCGCCAACACCATGTCCAGCGCCTTCGAGGCCATGGGCATGA
>SLMR01000223.1 GCA_007133445.1 Aquisalimonas sp.
AAGCTGCAGGGTCAGCGACGAGTCCATGCCGAACACCACACCCAGCCCGGAGTTCATCTGCTGCACGCCAAGACCCAGGGTGGTGGCGATGCCGAACACGGTGCCGAATACCGCCAGGGTGTCCACCACGTCGCCGAAAGCGCCGTTGCGGCGCTCGCCCAGGTAGGGGTTCAGCGCCGAGCGGATGGTCAGCGGCAGATCCCGCCGGTAGGCGAAATAGGCCAGCACCAACGCCACGAAGGAGAAGATGGCCCAGCCGTTGAGCCCCCAGTGGAAATAGGTCAGCCGGAGGGACACGGTGGCCGCCTCGGCGGTTCCACCCTCATCCACGAAGGGATTGCCCTGGAACTGCATGATCGGCTGTGCCACGGCCCAGAAGAGAATCCCGACCCCGGTGCCCGCGGCGAACAGCATGGCCACCCAGGAGAAGAAAGCGAACTCGGGCTCCTCGGCATCACTGCCCAGGCGCACGTTCTTGTACCGGCCCACGCCGAGCCACGCCATGAAGAACAGCAGGAACGCCACCAGGATGACGTAGTACCACTCCAGAAACGGGTCCAGCACCGCGCGCATGCCGCTGAGGGTGGCGCTCAGCGTATCGGTGTAGAATCCGCCGTAGATCATGGCGGCCAATACCACACCGGTGGCGATGATGGTCAGGCGCGGGTTCATGCCCTTGAGTGGGCCCTGCTCAGCCTGGTTGTACATGGCGCGCCTCCGGCCAGTGGGAAAGCGTGGCAAAAAACAGCATCATCAGCATCGCGTCAAGCACTGTGGAGAGATCGGCATGAACACGGAGACACGGGACTACTGGGAACAACGCTGGCAGGACGGGACCACCGGCTGGGACCGGGGCGCCCCCAGCCCCGCCCTGCGGCACTGGCTGGAGCGCGATCAGATCCCGGCGGGGCGGATCCTGGTGCCGGGCTGCGGCAACGGCTACGAGGTGGAGGCGCTAGCCGGGGCGGGCTTCCAGGTGACCGCCCTGGACATCGTCCCGGAGCCGCTTGCGTCCCTGCGCGAACGGCTGGCTGCCCGCGGGCTGGAGGCGGAGCTGCTGGAGGAGGACGTGTTCACGTATATGCCCGCCGAGCCCTTCGACGCCGTCTACGAGCAGACCTGCCTGTGCGCCTTCAACCCGGACGCACGACCAGCGTATGCAGCCCAGCTCGCCCGCTGGGTGCGCCCGGGCGGCATCCTGCTCGCCCTGTTCGCCCAGACCCCATGGCGCAACGGCCCGCCGTTCCATTCGTCACCGGAGCAGATGCGGTCGCTGTTTACCGACGACCAGTGGCTGTGGCCCGAGCAGGCGGACCTCACCGTGCCCCATGAAGCGGGGTTTCACGAGTTGGGGTATCGGTTGGTGCGGCGGTAGGGTTCCGACAGGCGCTGTTTCGGTGCATCAAGATGCACCCTACGTGTCCATTGCCCACCGCCGTGGATGGGGTGCGCTCGATACGCGATCACGCCGCCAATCGCGACCGGGGAACATTCGCCAAAAAAACGGTGCTGGGTCCACGCGTAGGGTGCATCTTGATGCACCGTATCAACACCCGGCCCCGCCACCTGCCCGTTGACCCCGGGTCGGCGCTTCACGGTGTCCCCGACGCCGCGCTGACGGTCTCGACCTGCTCCCGCAGGGCGTCGTTCATGGCCTCGAACCCGGCGCGGGTGGGCTTGCCCATGTACCACCACAGCGCCGGCAGCAGCACACCGCTGAATTTCTCGCGGTGGCGCAGCAGCGTCCCCTCGCCGCTGTCGTCGGGCTCCAGCTCGAAGCGGTGCTCGCCGTCGAACAGCCCCGGCACACCCAGGCGCCCGAGCCAGCTCAGCTCCTGCTCCGGAAGCGCGCGCAGGACTTCCGGGCGAAAGCGCATGGGCCGGCGGTCCGGGAGCGCGATCGTGATATCCAGGCGCTCGCCGGTGTCCGCATGGCCTTCGATGGCAGTGATCAGGGGATTCCACTGGGGATAGGCCGGGAAATCCAGGAGTACCCGCCACACTGCAGCCGGAGCCGCCCGAATATGCACTTCGGTGACGATCTCTTTGCGCATTCAGTGTTCCCTAAACAACCTGATTTTTATAGAATCGCGCACCGCCGCCCTTCCCGGCAATGCATCGAACCGCATTGCCCGCCACCGGCCTGACCGGCGTTACGGAGTGCTCATGAACCACGAACAGCAGGATTCCTACCTCAACGACTGGACCCAGCGCCAGGAACTCGCCGAAGAGATGCTGCCCCTGATTGGCAGGCTGTACCGGGATCGCGGCGTGGTGCTGCGCATCTACGGCTGGCCGCTGATCAACTGCACGCCCATCGACATCCTCAAGGCACACCGCTTTGTCAAGCAGTACGACGCCGAGGGGCTGTCCATCCACAACACCCTGCCCGTGCTGCAGGAGATGGCCAAACTGGATCTCTCGCCGGCGCGGGTGGACCTGGGCAAGCTCACGAACGGCTTCCTCAACGAGGCCGAGAAGGACGAGAGTGCCGCCGACTACGTCCGTCGCAAGCTCGAGGGCATCACCGATGGCCGCAGCAGCTTCCAGTTGAAGGAGCCCCAGGACGTGGTGCTCTACGGCTTTGGCCGCATCGGCCGACTGCTGGCACGGCAGCTCATCGAACGCACCGGCAGCGGCAACAAGCTGCGGCTGCGGGCGATCGTGGTGCGCAAGGGCAAGGGCCACGATATCGCCAAGCGCGCCAGCCTGCTGCGCCGTGACTCCGTGCACGGCCCGTTCGACGGCACCATCAACGTGCTCGAGGACGCCAACGCGCTGATCGCCAACGGCAATTTCATCCAGGTGATTCATGCGAACTCCCCGGACAGCGTCGACTACACCGGCTACGGAATCGACAACGCCCTGGTAGTGGACAATAC
>SLMR01000276.1 GCA_007133445.1 Aquisalimonas sp.
GTAGTCGATCGCCCGCTCGAACAGGCGGGCAAAGGACAGCGCGCCAAAGCGCTCGGACAGCGCCACCCAGGCGGAGACGGCGCCGGGGGTGGTGACCGACTCCCAGCCCCGTAGCGGCATGCTGGTGTGCCCGGAGAAACGGTGCGGCGTCCAGGCGCCGGGTGATCGGCCGCTGGCGTTCAGGCCGTGCAGGCGTTCACCGTCATGCACGATGGCGAACGCATCGCTGCCGACGCCGTTGCCCGTCGGCTCCACCACCGTCAGCGCGATCGCCGCGGCCAGGGCGGCGTCCACCGCGTTGCCGCCCCACGCCATGGCGTCCAGCCCCGCCTGGGCGGCCAGGGGCTGGGAGGTGGCCACCATGTTGTCGGCCAGCACCGGGCTGCGGCGCGATGGGTAGGCGTGGTGGAAACGCATGACGCGGTCCCCGTGACGTTCAGATTGCCTTGATCAGTCCGCCATCCACACGGATGACGCTGCCGGTGATGTAGCTGCCGCGCTCGGAGACCAGGAAGGCCGCCGCGTCACCGAATTCGCGCGGGTCACCGTAGCGCCCGGCGGGGATCAAGGCCTTGGCGTTGCGTTCCACCTCCTCGATGCTGATGCCCTGGCGTTCGGCCACGATGGCATCGAGGCTGGCGGTGCGGTCCGTGGCAATGCGGCCCGGCGCGAGGCAGTTCACGGTCACGCCGTCGCCGGCCACCTCATTGGCGAGGGTCTTGCTCCAGCCCACCACGCTGGCGCGCAGCGCGTTGGAGAGGCCTAGATTGGGAATCGGCTGGATCACCCCGCTGGAGACCACCGAGAGCACGCGCCCCCAGCCGCGGCTGCGCATGCCCGGAACGACAAGGTTGCCCAGTTCGAAGAACGGCGCAACCATTGCCTGGAATTGTTCCTCCCAGGTGGAGCGCTCCGCCCCGACCACGGGCCCGGGGGGCGGACCGCCGCCGTTGTTGATCAGGATGTCCACCGGCCCCAGCTGCTTCTCGGCGGCGGCATGAATCCCGGTGGCGGCACCCGGATGAGCGAGATCCACGGCATGGAACGCGATGCGGCCGGATCCCAGCCCGTCCAGTTCCGCGGCCGTATCCGCCAGCGTCTCGACGGAGCGCGAGCAGAGGAGCACATTGGCGTCTTCCGCGGCGAGCGAGGCGGCAATGGCGCGACCGAGGCCGCGGCTGGCGCCGAGGACGATGGCGGTGCGCTGGCGTAGTCCGAGATCCATGGTGACCTCCTCGGAGGGGCGGTGTCGTGAAGGGAATCGACGGTGAGTGTCTCACGCTGTGGAGGGCGCCGAAACGGTGATGCCCGGCCCCGTTAACAGAACGCCCCCGCCCGTGGAGGGCGGGGGCGTGATCGTCTGCTTTGCTCTGTCGTTTCGAGTGCCGCAGGCGCGCTTAAGGAGAAGCCAGTCAGTGCTGCCTGCGGTCCCGGCGACGGGGGATGTGCCCGTCGCTGGCCAGGCGTTCGTGCAGCTTGCGCGGGGACAGCTTGGCGAGATCCTTGGGCACCTCGTGGAGGTCCACGCCGCGGGGTATGGCGTTCTCCAGCCTGGGGCGCAGGAACCCGAGCATGCGCTTTTCGGCGCACAGGACCACGCGGCGGGTGCCGTTGGCGCGGGCCATGGTGTCGAGTTCCTGGGCGATCTCGCGGGCGAAGCGGCGTTCGCACTCCGCGTCGTAATCTTCACGGTGGTCATCGTAGCCGTGGGCAGGGCCCTTGGCCGTTCGGTTGCGGCCGGTCCGGGAATCGGCGAGCAGCTGTTCGCCGTGGGCCTGGTGGTCCGGGTTGGTCATGGTTTTGCGTTCGACCAGGTCCGGACCGGATTGCAGTTCGGGAAGTTCGGGGTTTTCGACAGTAAAGAAGCGAGCTCTGGATCCTTCCGCAACGACCACACAGTAACGACTCATACGTGATCTCCCATGTTGGCGGCACGGGGCCGCGTTCACGCACGCGGCAGCCACCCTGTCGGCCCTCCGGGCGCCGGGTGCCTGCCGGGAGACCTTCGGGCTGAAGGCCGGTTGGTGGGGGCCGTGGACGGTCTCTGTTTCGGGGTCCCCGATCTCAAGTATAGTTGCCGGAAACCAAGCTTTCAGGGATGCCGCCATGGCCCGGGTGATCAAGTGGTTCGCGTTGAGTGTGCTGGCAGTGGTTGTCCTGGTGGCACTGCTGATCGCGGCCATCATCCTGCTGGTGGACCCCAACGACTACCGTGACGACATCGGGCGCATCGTCAAGGAGCAGACCGGCCACGAGCTGGTGATCGAGGGTGACATCCGGCTGTCGTTCTTCCCCTGGCTGGGGCTGGATCTCGGACGCACGCGCCTGGAGAACCGCGAAGGCTTCGGCGACGACCCCTTCGTCAGCATCGAGAGCGCCGGCGTGGCGGTGAAGCTCCTGCCGCTACTGCGTCGCGAGGTGGAACTGGACACCATTCGCCTGGATGGGCTGCGGGCCAATCTGATCGTCAACGAGGACGGCGAGGCCAGCTGGGATCTGGACCTGCCGGGCGATGACGACGCCGAAGCGGCGCCGGACGAGCCCACCGTGACCGACAACGACACGGAAGCGGCCCCCGGTCAGCTACCGGTTACCATCGGCACCATCGAGGGCGTCCGGGTCACGGACCTGCACGTGAACTTCGAGGACTGGCAGACCGGTGCGCGGCATCAGGCGGGGCCGGTCAACCTGCGGCTCGGCAGGTTGCTGCTGGATGAGGATGTCTCCCTGGATGCCGACTGGGTCGCGAGCCTGGATGACGACACCCGCATCGAGGGATCCCTGGAGGCGCTGCTGCAGGCCAGCAGTGACTTTCAGCGCTTCCGTGTCGGTCTGACGGACCTCAAGGTATTGGCCTTTGCGGAAGGTCTGCCGGAGGA
>SLMR01000412.1 GCA_007133445.1 Aquisalimonas sp.
ACGCTCACATTGATCGCCAGACCCGGCAACGGCCGATCGGGATGTTCACGATGCCAGCGAGCAAGCCAGGTGCAGGCATCACGCAGGATCTGCGCCCCCATGGGCCGGATCAATCCCGAATCCTCGGCAATCGGAATGAACCGCGCTGGCGGCACGACGCGCCCCTCATGCTGCCAGCGGGCAAGAACTTCCAGTGACTTCACTCGACCGTCGGCATCCACCAGTGGCTGCAAGTCGAACAGCAGTTCCCGGTTCTCCACAGCATGGCGCAACCCTTGCTCCAGCCGCATCCGCTCGCTGTTCTCCGTTTCCATCTCGGGGACGAACCCGGCGACGCGATTGCCTCCCTGGTGCCGGGCCTGACCCACTGCAATCTCGGCCCGGGACAGCAAGTCCTGATCCGTGCCGCGCCCACGGTCGGGCACCGCAAAACCGACACTGACTCCGGACTGCACCATGGCTCCACTGACCTCCACCGGTCTGGCAAAGGCCTGACGGAGCCGCTCCGCTTCGGCAGCGACACCGCATTCGCCCGTTCGCTCACCCAGGCCACTACCCAGCGCCACGGCGAACTCGTCGGCCCCGACCCGCGCGAGCATCGGCGCCCCGGATGCCAGTACCCGCAGCCGAGCCGCCTGGATTTCCAGCAGGGAATCGCCAGCGTCGTAGCCCATGCCCTCGTTGACCCGGCGAAACCCGTCCAGATCAAGCACCAGCAGGCCACCGATCGTGTCACTGCCACTCCGGACCGCCTCACGCTGAAGCCATTCGAGAAGGGCCGAGCGGTTGGGCAGGCCGGTCACGCTGTCCTCGAAGGTGAGCTTGTGGATGCGCTCCTCCGCCTCACGATGCCACGTCACGTCGAGGAAGCTTCCCACGTACTGGGCGGCGCGATCATGGGCACCTCCCAGCGCGGTCAAGCTCAGCCGATAGAGGCGCTGCTCACCGGTCTGGTTCCGCGCCCGGACTTCGCCGTTCCAGTGTCCGTCCTCCGCCAGGGCCGCTTGAATCTCGCGTCGCACGCGCCCGCCATGCCTGCCTCCAAGGAGCAGGCGCAGCCCGTGCCCGCGCACCTCCTTGGCGCCGTAGCCTGTCAGCCGACAGAACGCCTCGTTCACCCGCAGGAAGCGATAGTCACAATCCAGTATCATGATCGCCTCGTGGGTCTCGAACGCGACTGCCGCGAGACGCGTCTCGTACTCGGCACGGATGCGCTGCATCTCTATCCGGAGCTGCCCGGCCGCGTGCTCCAGCGTCCTGCGGACCGCATGCTCCGGGCCCAGCGGTAGTCGGCCGACGAGCGCCAGCAGGCCAAGCGCATTACCGGAAGAATCCCGCAGCAGCACACCGGCATAACTCTCGGCGCCCATGGCTGTCAGCATCCGGTCATCCGGGAAGCGATCACTGGCGCCATGATTGACGACGCAGGACGTCTGTCGCACTACTTCTGCACAGGGCGTGCCCGCCAGTGGATACCGCTCCAGAGTAACAGGGCCGTCGCGCGCCATTCCGGAGACCACCCGTGCGTCATCGCCCTCGATCGTGTTCAGCAGAGCGACGTCCGCACCCAGCACCTGACGTATCTGTTCGACGAGATGATCAAGGTGGTCCCAGCCGCTGGCCTCTTCCGACCCTGAGGAGGCCATGAAATCCATGTGCCGTCGCACCAGCGTCTCTTCGGTCACGTCATGAACCAGCGACAGCACACCAGAGAAGGTCCCGTTCGCATCCCGCATGACCAGGTGCAACCAGTCGCACCAGACCGGCACGCCGTCGCCGCGCCGGCTGCGCGCGACGCGCTGCACATGGTCCACTTCGCCGCTACGCAGCGCCGCGGCCACCGGCGTGAACCCTTTGCGATCGCCTTCCCGCAACAACAACTGGTCCGCGGCCATGCCCTGCAGGGCATCGGCATCATAGGCAAGCAGCCGACACGCCGCCTCATTGCAGCGACGCACCCGCAGTGCTGGCGTCCACTCGACACAGCCCATGGAGCTGCCGCGCAGGTAATGCTGCAGACCTTCCAGGTCGGCCCGACTACCTGCCCGATCCACCGCCGAGGGCAAGACGTCAACGCCTGACAACCCCAGCTGGCTCCGTGCCACCATCGCCCATCCTCGCGCGGCCGTATCCGGTGCTTCCGCCGCCGACTCCCGGGTAAGGTGCGGGCGCGACGTGATGTCCGGAATTATGGATTATCGTTGTTTTACTCTTCAGTAGACTCCATCAGGGTACGCACTCCGACACGCGTGGAACGTGAAACAGTTCCGGTTGTGGCGTGTCACTGCTGCCCGGCCAACAGCCAGCGCGGCATCGCATCGGGGTCGGCAGCCGCTCCGTAAATGGGTAGCATGAGCGCGGTTACCCGACACCAGGACCACCAGGCCAATGCGACTGCTCGCAGTGGGAGACCTGCACCTGGGCCGCGTCCCGGCCCGACTGCCCGACGCCGCGACCCGTGCCCGGGACGCCCGCGCCCTGGGTCCCTCGGGCGCACTTGAGCGGCTGGTGGACCGTGCTATCCAGGAGACGGTGGACGTGGTGGCGTTTGCCGGCGATGTGGTGGAACAGGAAGACGACTTTTTCGAGGCCTACGCCGAGTTGCGCCGTGCGGTGGAGCGCCTTGTCGAACACGGGGTCCAGGTCGTCGGAGTGGCAGGCAATCACGACGGCCAGGTCCTCCCACAGCTTGCCGACGAGGTCCCGGGGTTCCGGCTCCTGGGGCGCGGTGGTCACTGGGAGGCCACCGAGCTCGAGGCCGCCGATGGTGTCGGCATTCGCCTCTATGGCTGGTCATTCCCCGGCTCCAGGGTGACAGACAACCCGCTGACACGCGCCACCTTCCAGCGTGGCGACCGCCCCAC
>SLMR01000053.1 GCA_007133445.1 Aquisalimonas sp.
GCTCAGCGCGTCCACCCATGCCCGCCAGCAGCGAGGGAGTTTGGTATGGGGCGGCGGAAGCCCTCGTCCCAGCCGCCGGCCCAGACAGTAGGCGATGGTCAGCCCCGTGCAGGTGGCGAGGTAGGCGCCCAGGGCGCCCGGGAGGCCGAACAACACCATGATGATCAGGCCGATCTCCACCGACGGCACGAAGGGGATGGCCAGCAGCACCGCGTACACGACACAGGCCGCGATCAGCACGGCCACGCTGTCCGTGCTCTGGAGCAGCCACTGGGGTGGCTCTCCGCTGGCCTTCATCACCACCAGCAGCAGCGCCACCAGGACCAGCAGTGCCTTCAGGCCCGGTGCGCGGTGCGCCCAACAGGCCCGGAGGGCCCCTTGGCGGGTACCGGTTCCGTGCATGGCGGTGTCCTGGTGCATGAGGGCAGACTCCGGGTTACGCGGTGTGCGCCGCCACGGGACGGTTCCGTGGCGACGCATCCGCCGCTCAGTTGCGCGGATCGTCGTCCGCGTTCACGTACTCGATGCCCCAGGGGCCGGTGCCGTGAAGCTGGAAGATCACCTCGCCCTCGGCGTACCCGTACATGGGTGCGCCCGGGGGCATGATGAAGGTGCTTCCCTCCGGCAGGGCCGTGGTGTTGTCGGCATCGAACTCCTCGCCGTGGGCGAAGTGCAGCGTGCCCTGGAGGACGGTCCCGCGCTCGTAGGCCGGATGCGTATGCGGCTTGATGCGGTAGCCGTCCTCCAGCCGCAGGCGGAACGTGAAGGGTTCCTCCTCGACCAGGTCGCCTTCGATCACGGCGATCTCTGCGCCGTCACCCATGGAGCCCACCGGCCCCCACTCCAGCTCGTCGGCATTGACGAAGATGTGCTCGCCCGCCCCGGCGTCATAGTGGTCATGGCCTGCCATGGCGGTGGATAGGCCCAGGGCGAGTGCGGATGCGGTGGTGATGAGTACTGAACGATTCATGGCTGTTCTCCTCTCGTGTGGTGCGGTCGTGGTTACTCCGGCTTGATGGCTAGCAGGTTGACGCTCTTTACCCCGTAGGTGCGGCTGGCACCCTGGGCGGCGTCGGTGAGGAAGCGGTACTGGGAGTTGTCCTCCGCCGTCACGACTTCGAGCCCCGCAGCGGTGATGGCGCTCTGGTAGTCGTCCTGCTGCATTGCGCCGCCGATGCAGGCGGCCCACAGGGTCGCGTCGCACTTCACCTTCTCCGGAAGCGGGCTTTCGGTGACGATGTCGGACAGCGCCAGGCGGCCACCCGGGCGCAGAATGCGGGCGATCTCGGCGAACACCCGGTCCTTCTCCGCAGAGAGGTTGATGACGCCGTTGCTGATGACGGCGTCCACGCTGGCGTCATCGAAGGGCGTTTGCTCGATGTGGCCGGCGTAGAAGCTCACGTTCCCGAAGCCGGCTTCCGCCGCCAGCCGTTCCGCCTTCTGCCGCTGCTCGGTGGTCATGTCCACGCCCAGCACCTGACCCTGAGGCCCCGTGTGCAAAGCGGCGATGAACGTGTCGGTACCCGAACCGCTGCCCAGATCGACGATGGTCTCGCCAGGCTGGATGCCGGCCAGCGGCAGGAAGTATCCCACCCCGGCAAAGGACTCCAGAGCCTGCCGGGGAATGCGATCCAGGTCGCTCGGCGGGTAGCCCAGTTCCTCGGCCAGCGGCCGACCCATGGCAAAGTGGAAGTCACCCTCGGGTTCCTCTGCCACCCTGCGATACATGTCCTTCACCTTCTGGTGCAGGGCGTCCTGGTCCACCAGGCCTGATTCCCGAACCGTTGCTTGTGTCGTGCTCATGGCTCTCTCCTCCGTTTCCTTGTCGTGGTCTGCCCCGGCGTATGCCTTGGGGTATTCGCAAGGACGCACGGCGGTGGGCAAAAGGTTCCAACTGTCGTCGATCCCGGGGCCGACTAAACTTTCGGGGTACCGGGAGACGGGCGAACGTTGCCCGGTCAGGGGGCAGCAATGCCGGACGGCAACGACGAGGAGCGGCGTCGTCGCGCCGCCGAGCGCGATCGCTTCGAGGACGCACTTGAAGGGCTGCTGGACCGGCTCTACGGCACCGCTTTGCGCCTGACTCGCAATCCCGACGACGCCGAGGACGTGGTGGCCGAGGCGGTGGAGCGCGCCTGGGAGCGCCGGCACGGGCTACGGGACTGGGCGCAGTTCGAGGGCTGGATGTTCCGTATTCTCAACAACACCTTCGTGACCCAGTGGCGCCGCCGTCGTTCCCGGCAGGATCTGGAGGCATCGCTGGACGAGTTGTCCCCCGATGCGGCCGATGCCGCGCCCTTTTCCCTGTTCGGAAAACTGCATCAACCCTTCCTTCTGTGGTGGGGTGCGCCGGAGCAGGATTTCGTGGATCGGCTGCACGAGGAGGATCTCGCCCGAGCCGTGGACGGCCTGCCGGATGCCTACCGGGTCGTGGTTGTGCTGGTGGAACTGCAGGGGTATACCTATGAGGAAGCGGCGGCGTTGCTCGAGGTCCCGGTCGGTACCGTGCGCTCACGGCTGAATCGCGGGCGCGGGCTGCTGCAGAAGGCATTGTGGGAATATGGCCGGGAGGCAGGGCACGAGACGCCACCGCACGCGGAGCGGCCGGGAACGGGTGAGGAGCGCGAATGAGCCAGGACGAACTGACCTGTGAAGAAGTCCTGGACCAGCTCTTCGCCTACCTGGACGAGGAACTGGACGAGGAGCGGCTGGCCGCCATCGACCGGCATCTGGAGCGGTGTCGGGACTGCTTCTCGCGGGCCGAGTTCGAGAAGCGTCTCAGTGCACGCGTGCAGGAGACAGGGACCGCACCCGCCCCGAAGCGGTTGCGGCAACGACTGAAGAAAATGCTTGATCGCTACTGA
>SLMR01000011.1 GCA_007133445.1 Aquisalimonas sp.
TCCTCGTCCACGTATTTGTAGACGCCGGACAGGGCCAAGGCGGGGATAAGGAAAACGAGCAGAGTCAACAGCCTGATCACCATGCTCCCAATCTAGCACAGGCAGCTTGGGCGCGGGAGCAATAAGAAAAAACCCCCGGCCTCTGGCCGGGGGTTTTCGGTGAAACGGGCAGTGGATGCCCGATCAGACGCTGTAGTACATGTCGAACTCGACGGGGTGCGTGGTCATGCGCAGCTGCTGCACGTCCTCCCCCTTGAGCTCGATGTAGGCGTCAATGGTGTCGTCGGTGAACACACCACCCTGCTTGAGGAACTCGCGGTCCTGATCCAGGGCGTCCAGGGCCTCCTCCAGGGAGAAGGCAACCTTCGGAATCTCGGCCTCTTCCTCGGGCGGCAGGTCGTAGAGGTCCTTGTCCATGGCATCGCCGGGATGGATCTTGTTCTGCACCCCGTCGAGACCGGCCATGAGCATGGCGGCGAAGGCCAGATACGGGTTGGCCGTGGGGTCCGGGAAGCGCACCTCGATCCGGCGGGCCTTGGGGTTGGAGATCCACGGCACACGGATGGACGCTGAGCGGTTGCGCGCGGAGTAGGCCAGCAGCACCGGCGCCTCGAAGCCCGGAACCAGACGCTTGTAGCTGTTGGTGGAGGCATTCGCGAAGGCGTTGATGGCCTTGGCATGCTTGATGATGCCGCCGATGTAGTACAGCGCGGTCTCGCTCAGGCCACCGTACTGGTCACCGGTGAACTGGTTGGTGCCGTCCTTGGAGAAGGACATGTGCACGTGCATGCCGCTGCCGTTGTCGCCCACCAGGGGCTTGGGCATGAAGGTGGCCGTCTTGCCGTAGGCGGAGGCGACATTGTGCACGGCGTACTTCAGCTTCTGCACCTCGTCTGCCTTCTTCACCAGCGTGTTGAAGGCAACACCGATTTCGCACTGGCCGGCGGTGGCCACCTCGTGGTGATGGACCTCGACCTTGAGACCCAGCTCTTCCATGGCCAGGCACATCGAGGTGCGAATGTCGTGCAGGCTGTCCACCGGCGGCACCGGGAAGTAGCCACCCTTTACCTTGGGACGGTGGCCCATGTTGCCGTCATCGTAGACGCGCTCGGAGTTCCAGCCCGCCTCCTCGGAATCGATGCGGTAGAAGTTGCCGCTCATGGTGGCGCCCCAGCGGGCGTCATCGAAGATGAAGAACTCCGGTTCCGGACCGAAAAAGGCCGTATCACCGAAGCCGGTGGACTGCAGGTAGGCCTCGGCACGCTTGGCCACCGACCGCGGATCACGCTCGTAGCCCTGCATGGTGTTGGGCTCGATGATGTCGCAGGTCAGGTTGATCGTGGGCTCGTCGAAGAAGGGGTCCAGCGTGGCGGTACTGGGGTCCGGCATGAGGATCATGTCGGATTCGTTGATGCCCTTCCAGCCCTGGATGCTCGAGCCGTCGAACATCTTGCCGTCCTCGAACATGTCCTCCTCCACCTCGCTGGCGGGGATGGTGACGTGCTGTTCTTTGCCCTTGGTGTCGGTGAAGCGCAGGTCGATGAACTTGATGTCCTCGTCCTGCATCATTTTGAGAACGTCAGCTGCGGTGCTTGACATGCCTACCTCCAGATCAGACTGCGTTGTACGTCAATAATGGTTTTACTCGCCGCTCACGAAAGCATGGACCGTGCCAGCACCATGAGACAGCGAGTTACGGGCGTTTCTGGTGCAATAGTTCGCCGTTGGCCTGGAAAACGCACCACAATAGACCACAAACCTGCAGTGGCGCACCAAAACGGTGCAACATCATCGCTCATTCCTCCCGGGCGTCCGGATGCTTCACCCGAATCCAGGCGCGAATGCCGATCTCCGGATCATCACTGTCCTCGATGGCCTCGAGCACGTGACCATGGACTCGGCACCAGGCTGGCAGATCGGCGTGGACGCCGGGATCCGTAGCCAGCACGCAGACGACGGCGTCCGCCGGCAGGCCGGCAATGGCCTCCTGAGTGCGGATGACCGGCAAGGGGCAGAGCAGGCCCCGGGCATCCACGGTCACGGGTTCAGGCAACGTACCACTCCCGGGGCACGTCGTCGGCATCCATGGGGACAACCGTGAGTTCCCTGGCAGGGCCATCGCCCTCGGTGACGGCCACGCGAACCTGCTCGGCGGTGCGACCCTGACTGAACCGGGCCACGAGACGGGCGGCCAGTTCCAGGTCATCGTTGTCGGCTTCACCGTCGAGCAGCGCTAGCGGGCCACCATGACTGGTGGGCACAAGATGGGTGAAACGGCGACGATAGCCGTGCATGAAGCGGTTTTCGCCGTCCTCACGGGAGATGATGAGCTTGAAATGGGGGCGCGGCCGCAGATGGCGCCCCATCTTGAGCAGCATGATGTCGTCGAGCTCGTAGCGGCGCTCGCCTCGCGCCTGCCAGAGATCCTTGAGCTTGCGGGCGTAGCTGGGATCGGTGAGGAAGCAGCAGCCCCCGGCGGGCTGCGCGTAGTCCTCGAAACCGAAGGATTCGGCCAGCTGCATCTGCGGCTTGCGCGAGCGCCCGCTCCACGCGAAAAGGCGGTCGCGATCGACCCAGCCTTCGCGCTCGGGCAGTGTGGGTTCCAGGTACTGGGCGCACAGGGGGCGCAGCAGCCGGTCGTTGGCGCCCGATTCGGCGGCGATCACCGGCATGGTGCGCTTGAGCTGGGACTTGGGGCGCTGGCCGATCACCTCACCGGTGATGATGAAGTCAAAGTCATTGGCTTCCATCCACGCCCGGGCCCTGCCCACCATAAAGCCCTTGCAGTCCAGGCAGGGATTCATGAACTGGCCGTAACCGTGGCGCGGATTGATGACCA
>SLMR01000379.1 GCA_007133445.1 Aquisalimonas sp.
ATATACCGGCTGAGATCTTCGTCCTGCGCCAGGTCCTGCAGGTGCTCGTCCACGTAGGCGGCGTCCACGGTAATGGTGTCGTGGCTGCGGTCCGGCGCCTGGAAGGAGATTTCCTCCAGCAGGCGTTCCATGACCGTGTGGAGGCGCCGGGCGCCGATATTCTCGGTGCGTTCGTTCACCTCCCAGGCCACCCGGGCGATGCGGTCGATGCCGTCGTCGGTGAATGCCAGCGTGCAGCCCTCGGTCTTCATCAGCGCGCTGTACTGCTCGGTGAGCGAGGCGCTGGGTTCGGTGAGGATGCGCACGAAGTCGTCCACCTGCAGGGCGCTGAGTTCCACGCGGATGGGCAGCCGCCCCTGCAGTTCGGGGATCAGGTCCGAGGGCTTGGACAGGTGGAAGGCGCCGGAGGCAATGAACAGGATGTGGTCGGTGCGGACCATGCCGTGCTTGGTGGAGACGGTGCAGCCCTCCACCAGGGGCAGCAGGTCCCGCTGTACGCCTTCCCGGGAGACGTCACCGCCCTGTCCGCCCTCGGCGCGCTTGGCCACCTTGTCCAGCTCGTCCAGGAAGACGATGCCGTTCTGTTCCACCCGCTCCACGGCGGCCACCTTGACCTCCTCCTCGTTGACCAGCCGGACGGCTTCCTCTTCCTGAAGCACCTTGCGGGCATCGCGGATCTTCATCTTCCGCTTCTGGGTGCGCTGCCCGCCCATGTTCTGGAACATGTTCTGCAGCTGGCTGGTCATCTCCTCCATGCCCGGAGGCGCCATGATGTCCACGCTGGGGCCCTGGGCAGAGACATCCACCTCCACCTCGCGGTCGTCCAGATCACCAAAGCGCAGCTTGTTGCGCATCTTCGTGCGGGTGGCCTCGCTGTGGTCGTCGGCGTCGCTGCTGTGGGTGGTGGCCCGGGGCAGGAGGATGTCCAGCAGCCGCTCCTCGGCGGCTTCCTCCGCCCGGTACTGGACCTTCTCCATTTCCTCTTCGCGGATCATCTTGATGGCGTAGTCCACCAGATCGCGGACAATGGACTCCACATCCCGGCCCACGTAGCCCACTTCGGTGAACTTGGTGGCTTCCACCTTCACGAAGGGCGCGCGCGCGAGCTTCGCCAGCCGCCGGGCGATTTCGGTCTTGCCCACGCCGGTGGGGCCGATCATGAGGATGTTCTTGGGCGTCACCTCGGCGCGCAGGGTCTCGTCCAGCTGCATGCGCCGCCAGCGGTTGCGCAGGGCGATGGCCACGGCCCGCTTGGCGTCGGCCTGGCCGATGATGTGGGTGTCCAGCTCCTGGACGATCTCCCGGGGGGTCATCTCGGACATGGTGTAATCAGGCCTCCACGGTGGGGGATTTACCCGGCAGTTCCTCGATGGTCAGGTACCGGTTGGTGTAGACGCAGATGTCGGCGGCAATGTTGAGCCCCTTCTCGACAATCTCCCGGGCGCTCAGCTGGGTTTCGTCCAGCAGTGCCGTGGCGGCGGCCTGGGCATAGGGCCCGCCGGAGCCGATGCTGATCAGGTCCCGCTCGGGCTCGATGACATCACCGTTGCCGGAGATCATCAGTGTGAGCTCCTTGTCCGCTACCACCAGCAGCGCCTCCAGGCGCCGCAGGGCGCGGTCCGAGCGCCAGTCCTTGGCCAGTTCCACGGCGGAGCGTGCCAGGTTGCCCCGGTGCTTCTCCAACTGGCCTTCGAAGCGCTCGAAAAGGGTGAATGCGTCCGCCGTGCCGCCGGCGAAACCGGCAATGACCTCGTTGTGGAAGAGGCGGCGGACCTTGCGGGCGTTGCCCTTCATCACGGTGTTGCCTAGCGAGACCTGCCCGTCGCCGCCCAGGGCCACGCGGCCATTGCGGCGCACGGCGAGAATGGTGGTGCCTTCGAACTGTTCCACGAGCCTGCGACTCCTGTGCCGGGGTGGATAGCGCCCGATAGTCTATCAGCCAGCGCTTCCCCGGTGATGGGGGCACGGTCGCGGATTTAAAGGGAGGGGCGTCTACTCATCCTCGCCGCGGCGGCGGGCGCGCGGGTGGGCGGCGTCGTAGACCCGGGCCAGGTGCTGGAAATCCAGGTGGGTGTAGACCTGGGTGGTGCCGATGCTGGCGTGGCCCAGCAGTTCCTGCACTGCGCGCAGGTCGCCGCTCGACTCCAGCATGTGGCTGGCAAAGGAGTGTCGCAGCATGTGGGGGTGGACGGACTGGCCCAGCAGCTGGCCGGCGAGCCGCGCGAGGCGGTCCTCGATACTGCGCGGCGCCAGACGCCCGCCACGGCGGTTGACGAACACGGCCTGCTCGTCCGCACGGGCCAGGCCGGCGCGAACCTGCAGCCATTCACCCAGGCGCTCGCGGGCTTTGCGGCCGATGGGCAGCAGGCGGTCCTTGGCCCCCTTGCCGGTGACGCGGACCACGCCTTCGCGCAGGTCCAGGCCGCCCAGGTCCAGCGATGCCGCCTCGCTCAGGCGCAGGCCGCAGGAGTAGAGCAGTTCGAACAGTGCGAGGTCGCGCAGCAGCAGCGGGTCCTCGCCCGGGTCCATGCCGTCCAGCAGGCGGGCCACTGCGTCCACGTCCAGGGTCCGCGGCAGGCGCTTGCCGCTTTTCGGTGCGGGGATGTCCGTTGCCGGGTCGTGCTGCAGCACCCCCTCCCGCACCAGGTACCGGAAGAACGTGCGCAGGGCGGCGAGGCGGCGTTGCAGGGAGCGGCCGGAGAGGCCGCGGCGGTGGCCTGCGGCGACGAACCGGCGGATATGGCTGGCGTGCAGCCCGGTCCAGTCGGCCACCCCCTGCTCGTCACACCACTGCACCAGGGCGTCCAGGTCGCGGCGGTAATGCTTGCGGGTGAGGTCA
>SLMR01000416.1 GCA_007133445.1 Aquisalimonas sp.
CGGGGCGCATCCGGATGTCGGCCGGAACGCCGCCGTGGAGGATCGGGAGCGGATCGCCGAGTCCCTGGAAGGGGCGGACATGGTGTTCATCACTGCCGGCATGGGCGGCGGCACCGGGACCGGCGCGGCGCCGGTGGTGGCCGATATCGCCCGGGAGATGGGCATTCTCACGGTGGCGGTGGTCACCAAGCCGTTCCCCTTCGAGGGGGCGAAGCGGATGCGCGTCGCCGACGAGGGCATCCAGGAGCTCAGCCGTACGGTGGACTCGCTGATTACCATCCCCAACGAGAAGCTGCTCAGCGAACTGGGGCGCAATCTCACTCTGCTGGATGCCTTCAAGGCGGCCAACGACGTGCTGCTGGGAGCGGTCCGCGGCATCGCCGAGCTGATCACCCGCCCGGGTCTGATCAACGTCGACTTTGCCGACGTGCGCACGGTGATGTCCGAGATGGGCATGGCCGTCATGGGCACCGGGGCCGCTTCTGGTGAAGGGCGTGCCCGCGAGGCGGCGGAACGGGCTATCGCCAGCCCGTTGCTGGAGGACTTCAACCTGCACGGTGCCAACGGCATTCTCGTCAACGTCACCGCCGGCATGGATCTCGGTATTGGCGAGTTCGACGAAGTCGGCCAGGCCGTGCGTGAGTTCGCCTCCGAGGACGCCACCGTGGTTGTGGGGACGGTCATTGATCCGGAACTCGACAACGAGTTGCGTGTGACCGTGGTGGCGACCGGTCTCGGGCAGGACAAGCCCCAGGAGAAGGCCCCGCAGCTGCGGACCGTCAAGAAGGCGTCCGGCGAGGTGGACTACAACGAGCTGGAGAAACCGGCGGCGGCGCGCAAGAAGGCCGTCAACGACAAGTACGGTGACTCCGGCGACATGGATTACCTGGATATTCCGGCGTTCCTGCGGCGCCAGGCGGACTGACCGCCCGGAGCGCGTGGCTGTACTGTGAACCACTGCTCAGGCAGTGGCGCTGCGAGGCGCTACTATTGCACCCGTCTCCGACCCGGCGGCTGTCAATGTTGCGCTGCAGTATGCAAAACGCACGCATTACAGTAGAATAACGCGCCATTTCCGAACACGGATGGTTCCAGGAACCGCCGCAGCAACATGGTTCAGGCCCTCGCCGAGGGCGCAAGGAGTATTTGCCGAGATGATTCGCCAACGCACCCTGAAGAACGTGATCCGCGCGACCGGCGTTGGCCTGCATACGGGCGAGAAAGTCTTTCTCACCCTGCTGCCGGCACCCGCTGACTCCGGCATCGTGTTCCGGCGCACGGACATGGATGGCCCCTGGGAGATCGCGGCGCACCCCGAGAACGTGGGCGACACTCTGTTGTCCACTTGCCTGGTTCGCGATGGTGTCCGTGTGGCCACCGTGGAACATCTGTTGTCTGCCCTTGCGGGGCTTGGCATCGACAATGTCATTGTCGAACTGAGCAATGCCGAAGTGCCGATCATGGACGGCAGTGCCGGTCCGTTCGTCTTCCTGATCCAGTCCGCCGGCATCCAGGAGCAGGAGGCGCCCAAGCGCTTCGTGCGCATCCGTAAACCGGTGGTGGTGGAGGATGATGACAAGTGGGTCCGCTTCGAGCCGTTCGACGGCTTCAAGGTGGATTTCACCATCGAGTTCAATCACCCGGTGTTCGACTCGGGCACCCAGCATGCCTCCGTGGATTTCTCTGCCACCTCCTTCGTCAAGGAGATCTCGCGGGCGCGCACGTTCGGGTTCATGCGCGATATCGAAACCCTGCAGGCCAACCGCCTGGCGCTCGGGGGTAGCCTCGACAATGCCATCGTCGTGGACGACTACCGCATCCTCAACGAGGACGGGTTGCGTTACCGGGACGAGTTCGTCAAGCACAAGATCCTGGACGCCATCGGCGATCTGTACCAGCTTGGCCACAGCGTCATCGGGCAGTTCAGCGGCCACAAGTCCGGCCACCACATGAACAACCTGTTGCTGCGAGCCCTGCTGGCCGACGAGTCTGCCTGGGAGATGGTGACCTTCGAAGGCGAGGAGTCCGCTCCGGTGTCCTTCGATCAGCCGCTGGCGGTGCCGGCCACCGGCTGACCAGACCACCTCAGGACCGGTTGTCGTCCCCCGCCCGTGACGCCAGTCGCGCCAGCGCGGCGGCAAGCGCGGGGTCGTCCACGCTTGCCGCTGCTGAGCCGATCGCCTTGCCGGCTCGCTCGCTGAGGTGGCGTGGCTCCCGGGCCTGCGGGCGGCGGGGCAGATCGCCGATCTTCACCAGCACCCGCCGCGGTTTCACTCCCGCCTGATCGGCCATGGCTGCCTGCATGCGAGGGGCCAGGTAGCGGAGCTGATGCCGCCATTCCGGCCGATCCGCCATGACCACAAGTTCCCGCGCGTCCAGCCGTGCCAGGCGGACGTGGCCCCGTGCCTGGGGCGGCAGCACGCCCAGGAGGATCTGCTCGAGCTTCTGCAGGCGCTGCGCCTCGGAGTACAGGCCGGCGAGTCCGCTGTCCCGCTGTCTGAGTGTCCCGCCGATGCGCCGGGGTCCCCTGTTGCTTGTGCCCATAGTGGAACTCTTCCGTCAGGTGCCGTCCCGCCCTGAAGTTTACCCGTTGATCAGGTATGATTGTGGGTTTCCGACGCAAGGCCCGACGTCGCCGATTCGCGTCAACGCCGATACTGTCATCGAGAAGGACCCTATGCTAGGAGCAATCGCGAAGAAGGTTTTCGGTACGCGCAATGAGCGCCAGATCCGGAGGCTGTGGAAGACTGTCGAGCGCATCAACGCGCTGGAGCCCGAGATGCAGGCGCTGAGCGACGAGGAGTTGCGGGCCCGC
>SLMR01000111.1 GCA_007133445.1 Aquisalimonas sp.
ATCGCAACCTGGCTGACCTGGTGCGGCGTGTGGCCAGGGACAACGGAGATAACACGGCGTTCATCACCTGCCTGGACAACGGCCTGCACGGCGAGATGACGTTCCGCGAAGCCGACCAGTATTCGGACCAGTTCGCCGCTTATCTGCGCTTCGAGCTCGGTCTGGAACCGGGCGAGCGAGTGGCCGTGCAGCTCCCCAATTGCCAGTCCTATCCAGTGGCCGTGTTCGGCATCCTCAAAGCCGGACTGGTACTGGTCAACGTCAACCCGCTCTATACCCCGCGGGAGACCAATCACCAGCTCAAGGACAGTGGCGCCCGGGCACTGCTGATGTTCAACCTGTTCGGCCACAACATCAAGGAAGCCATCGCCGGTACCGACGTCTCGCACGTGGTCATGGCCGGTGCCGCGGAATTCTTTCCGGCCCCGCGGCGACTGCTCATCAACACCGTGATGAAGCTCAAGAAGATGGTCCCGGAGCCCACCGGCGAGACCACACCCATCCGCGAGGCAATCTCCCGGGGCAAGGCCCATGTCGCCAAGCTGGAGGATCCGGTCAAGCGCGGCCCAGAGGATCTGGCGGCACTCCAGTACACCGGTGGCACCACCGGCCCGGCGAAGGGTGCAATGCTGACGCACGGCAACCTGCTCTCCAACCTGGCGCAGGTGCAGTCGGTCTCCCGGCCCGTGATCGAGCCGGGGCGCGAGACCGTGCTCACGGCGCTGCCGCTCTACCACATCTTTGCC
The DNA here is from genome assembly GCA_007133445.1 of Aquisalimonas sp. The sequence continues at coordinate 747 of SLMR01000111.1, forward strand.
TTCACCAATAACCTCATGGGCTTCTACTACAACGGCTGCCGGAACGTGCTGTGCCCCTCGCCGCGGCCGCCGAGCAACCTTCAGAAGGCGTTCGAGAAGTTCGAGATCACCCAGTTCGCCGGCGTTAACGTTCTGTTCCACGCCCTGGCCAACGAACCCTGGTTCAAGGCCAAGCCGCCGGCACTGCGCCAGACCGTCTCCGGCGGCACGGCCCTGCACCAGTCCGTGGCCGACGAGTGGAAGGCCTGCACCGGCGTGCAGCCGGTGGAAGGCTATGGTCTTTCGGAAACCAGCCCGGTGGTCACCACGAACCAGCCCACCGGCGAGAACCGCCTGGGCACCATTGGCCTGCCGGTGCCGGGCACCATCGTGCGCATCATCGACGAGAACTGGAATCCGGTCCCCCCGGGCGAGGTGGGCGAGCTGGCCGTAAAGGGACCGCAGGTGTTCCAGGGCTACTGGAACAAATCGGAAGAAACCGATGCGGTGCTCAGGGACGGCTTCTTCCGCACCGGCGACATGGCCACCATGGACGAGGACGGCTACTTCCGCATCGTCGATCGCAAGAAGGACATGATCGATGTCAGCGGGTTCAACGTCTACCCGAACGAGGTGGAAGAGGTGCTGAGCGAGCATCCCGACGTCGACGAGGCAGCCGTGATCGGCATCCCCAACCAGGACGCCGGCGGCGAGACCGTGCGCGCCTACGTGGTCACCCGCAACAAGGACCTCAAGGCCGAGGACGTGATCGAGTTCGCCCGCAAGCACCTCACGGCCTACAAGGTGCCCAAGGAGGTGCGGTTCGCCGACGAGCTCCCGAAGACGCCGGTAGGCAAGATCCTGCGCAAGGATCTGCGCAACCAGGTGCTGAAGGACGAGGCCTGACTGGCACTGCCGGGCCGCCGTTGATGCCGGGGCGCCCCTGCCCCGGCGGCGGCCCGACGCCCGCTCCGTATTCCCCGGCACGAGGCTCTCCGGTACGCTGCCCTGATCGCTGGATGACGGGTCTGCCGGCGTTGGCTGGAACTTTATCCCTGGAGCCGGCGCGAGTGCGACGCACCTCACAGCCTCGAGAAACCCCGTATGCTGCACTGCGCCGATGGTCTGGATAAACGATCTTCGTGACCGCCTGCTGGGCGCACCCCGCGTGCGGCTCAATCTTGCGCTGCAAGGGGGCGGCAGCCACGGCGCATTCACCTGGGGTGTGCTGGATCGACTGCTGGAGGAGCGGCGCATCCGTTATGACGGCATCAGCGGTGCCAGCGCCGGGGCCGTGAACGCCGTGGCCTTTGCGAGCGGTTTCCTGGGCGCCGGACGCCAGGGCGCCCGCGACAGCCTGGAAGGCATCTGGTGGCGCGTCAGCGAGCAGGCGAAACTCGGGCCGCTGCAGGCATCCCCGCTGGACTACTTGCTCCATGGCTGGAACCGGGACTGGTCACCGGGCTTTCTTCTGATCAACAGTCTCAGCCGCATGGCCTCGCCTTACCAGCTCAATCCCGGTGGCTTCAATCCGCTCATCCAGATTCTCGAGCAGAGCGTGGACTTCGAGCGCCTGCGCCGCGATGACCGACTGCGGCTGTTCATCTCTGCGACTCACGTGCGGACAGGCAATGCACGGCTGTTCCGTCGCCACGAACTCACGGCGCAAAGCGTTGCCGCGTCGGCGTGTTTGCCGTTGCTCTTCCAGGCCATCGAGATCGACGGTGAGCACTACTGGGACGGGGGCTACACGGCCAACCCGGCCCTTTGGCCCCTGCTGCTCGAATGCAGCGCCCGCGATCTGCTCCTGGTGCAGCTAACGCCCCCGGAGCGCCCGGAAATCCCCACCGCGCTGCCCGACATCGTCGACCGCGCCAACGAGATCGCCTTCAACGCCAATCTCATGCGGGAACTGGAGATGCTCGATCTGCTGCGGGACGGCGCGGCGGCGGTTGCCCCCGGCCTGCCCTGGCGGCGCCACCGGCTGCATGTGATCGACACGGGCAGCGTGACTCATCAGATGGGACGCAACAGTCGCATCAATCCCGACTGGCATTTTCTCTGCCATCTGCGGGATCACGGCCGGGACTATGCGGAGGCCTGGCTACAAAAAAACGGCGGCCACCTGGGCCGCCGTAGTTCGGTTACAACCATTGCGCACGGACGCGCATGATCACCCGCTTTGTTCCACCGCCTGCTCGCCAGCGCCAGTGGCTTGCTGCTTATCACGTAGCTGGCGCTCCGCCGCCCAGGCCCGCAGCTGCCCGACGATACCGGTCGGGAAGAAGTAGACGCTGAGCACGAACAGCACGCCGAACCACAGCAGCCAACGGTCGGAACCGAACAGGGCCGAGAAGTAGTTCAGCAGCGGCACGCCCTCCATCCACCCGGACAGGGCGCCCAGCAGGTTCTGCAGGTAGTTCTGCGCGATCAGGAACACCGTGGCACCCACCACCGAGCCGTAGAGAGTGCCCATACCACCGATGACGCACATCAGCAGGACGAACACGGCCAGTTCGAAATCCAGCGTGGCCTCCGGCGTGATGTAGCGCGTGACCAGGGCGAACAGCACCCCGGCCAGGGACGCAAGCATGGACGCCACCACCACCACCGCCGTGCGGTAGTACACCGTGCGGTAGCCCAATGCTTCGGCGCGGAACTCGTTCTCGCGAATGGCCATCAGCACCTTGCCGAACGGCGAGTTCACCATCCGCAGCATGAACAGGAAGATCCCGGTTGCGAGCACGAAGGTGACGTAGTACATCAGCAGCCGCCCATTGACGCGCACGTCGAAGAAGGCCTCCCGCGTCACCTCACCGATGGCCAGCGGGTTGGTGATCACGCCCCAGAGCCACCCAAGCAGCGAAAACCCGGTCCAGGTGTCGTCCAACCGGAAGGCCGGACCGAGCTCGCGGGGCACCGCCACGCGCATGCCGTCCTCGCCCCCGGTGATGAAGTACATCTGGTTGACCAGCACCATGAAGGCGAAGGCAATGGCGAGCGTGACCAGGGCAAAGAAGATCGCCTTGACCCGCAGTGACAGGAGCCCGAGCAACAACGCTACCACCACCGACAGGGCAAGACTCGCGCCCAGACCAACGAAGATGGCCGTGAAGCTGGACCCCATGGAATCCAGTGCCATGGCAACGCCGTAGGCACCGAAGCCGAAGAACATCAGGTGAGCGAATGAGACCACGTGGGTGTAGCCCAGCATGAGGTCGTAGGCCGCCACCACGATGATGAACACACAGATCAGACCCATGGTGCGGAACGCCACCGTGCCACCGAACAGGAACGGCCCGAGGGCCAGCCCGATGAAGATGGCGATCAGCAAACCCGTGAGGATCCGGCTGCGCGGATAGTCGCCAGAAATGATCGAGTACAACATTGTTCTAACGTCCCTTTAATGCCGGAGTACGGGGATCAGACCCTGCGGTCGCCACATGAGCACGGCCACCATCAGCCCGACAGTGGCGATGCCCGCCAGCCGCGGTTCGAGGTAGCCCACGTACAGGTTGATCAGACCGACCAGAATGGCGGCGTAGAAACAGCCGGTAATGGAACCCAGGCCACCGGTGATGATGACCACGATGACCATGATCATCAGATGCTCACCCATGTGGGCATTGACGATCTGCTCATACATGCCCCACATGGCGCCGCCTAACCCTGCCAGGGCCGAGCCGGCCACGAACACCGCCAGGAACAGCAGGCGAATCCGGTAGCCCTGGACCTCGACCATTTCGGTGCTTTCCACGCCGGCGCGGATCAGCACGCCCACCTTGGTCTTGTTGATGGTGAGCAGCATCAGCCCGTACAGGATCAGACCCACGATCACCGCCATCAGGCGGTAAATCTCGATGGCGGCCCCGCCAATCAGGGGGACACCCTCGTGGAAGATCACCGCACCGCGGAGCAGATCCGGGCGGGGCACCGGCAGATCCGTCGGCCCCCAGATCACGTGGATGAGCTCCATCAGGATGATGGCACCACCGATGGTCACCAGGATCTGCTTGAGGTGATCCCCGTACACCGGCCGGATCACGACCCGCTCAAAGAAGATGCCCATGGCACCGGTGATGATCATGGCGTAGAAAAAGGCCGCGATCAGCACGCCGGTGGTTAACAGCAGGCTCCCGCTGCCACCCCAGTGCGACAGATAGGCAACGACGGTGGCACCCAGAAAGGCGCCGAAGGAGATGAAGCCACCGTGCCCGAGGTTGAGAACGCTCATCAGACCGAACGTCAGGGTCATCCCCGAGGACATGATGAAGATCATCAGCCCCATGGCGACGCCACTGACAGTGAGCGTGAACCACGTGGTAAAGCCCATGCGGAAGAACTGAAGCAGAGCGGGGACGTCTTCCCCGGCTTCCAGCCACGGCCCGGCGATGGTTCTGTACGGCACCACGGCGAGGATGAGCATCAACCCCACCATCAGCCCCAGCACGAAGAAATGCGGATAGGTCTCGCGGAAATCGGCGAACCGCTGCCGCAGACCACCGCTACTACCGTTCAGCGTTGAGATGTCGGCACTCATTGTTGTTCTTCCTTACTGGTGTGCACCCAGGCTCAGGCCCAGCAGTTCCTGCTGCAGGGCTTCGTCAGCTGCCAAATCAGCCATCTGCCCGGTATGAACGATCGCGCCGTCATCCATTACGGCCACGGTCTGTCCCAGAGCGCGTGCAAAGTTGAAGTTCTGCTCCACGAGCAGGATGCTCGCCTCCTGGTCCTTGAGGTCGATGAACGCATCCCGGAGATCGTTGATGATCGACGGCGCCAGCCCCTTCGTGGGCTCGTCGATGAGCAGCAGGTCCCGCGGCTCGATGATGGCGCGGGCAATGGCGAGCATCTGCTTCTGGCCGCCGGAGAGGTTCCCCGCGGGTTTATCCCAGAAGCGCTTCAAGGGTGGGAACAGTTCGAACACCCACTCCAGGCGCTGCGGGTCGATGGGACCGCTCGCCGCCGCAAGGTCCATGTTCTCGCGGACCGACAGCAGCTGGAAGATACCCATACCCTCGGGCACGAAAGCGATGCCCTGACGCGCAATGCGTGGCGTGGAGACGCCGGTGATGTCCTCGCCCTTGAACCGCACCGCCCCCCGGGAGACCTCGGTGAGCCCCATGATGGTGCGCAACGTCGTACTCTTGCCGGCGCCGTTGCGCCCAAGCAGTACGGTCAGCTCCCCTTTGGGCACCTCGAGGTTGACCCCGTGCAGAATGTGATACTGGCCGATATTGGCGTGCAGATCGGTCAGCGAAAGTATTGATTCAGCCATGATTCAGGCCTCGATATCCGTTCGGTGGACCCAGTGCCGTCGCCCTCAGGCGCTTTCGGCCTCTTCTCGCGAAATCCCCAGGTACGCCTCCTGGACAACCGGCGACGAGATCACCTCGGCCGGATCACCATCGGCGACCAGTTCACCGTTATGCAGCACGACGATCCGGTCCGACAGGGAGCGCACGACATCCATCTTGTGCTCCACCAGCAGCACCACCTTGTCCTGACGCCGTTTGATGTCCGCGATCAGATCGAGGATGACCGGCACCTCGTCGACACTCATGCCAGCGGTGGGCTCATCGAACATGAACACCTCCGGCTCCAGCGCTAGCAGCAGCCCCACCTCGAGCTTGCGCTGGTCGCCGTGGGGCAGGCCGTTGACCACATAATCCGCCCGATGCTCCAGGCGCACCTGCTTGAGGTATTCCATGGCACGGTCGGTCACGTCCTGGCGCTTGGCATCCAGGCTCCAGAAGTTGTAGCCAACGTTCTGCCGCGACCCCACCGCCAGACGACAGTTCTCGAGCACGGTCAGGTTCGGGAACAGATTGGTAAGCTGAAACGCGCGCCCCAGACCCTTGTCCGCCCGCGCGGGGGCCGACAGACGGGAGATATCCTCGCCGTGAAGCAGCACTTCGCCACTGGTGGCCATGAGCTGACCGGAGATCAGGTTGAACCAGGTGGTCTTGCCGGCCCCGTTCGGTCCAACGATCGACGTCAGGGTCCCGGGCTGGAACGCGCAGCTGACGTCATTGACTGCGAAGTGCCCGCCAAAGTTGATGGTCAGATTCCGGCTTTCAAGCACCGGCTTTGTGGTTGTCATTGGTTGTCCCCCTCGCCGGGTTGCACTCCCTTGCCGTGACGCACCCCGCCGCAAGACGGGGCCGAGCGGGCCCCGTCTGCGGAGAGGTCTGTCACGGGGAGAGCGATCAGTTGCGGACCGGGATGTCCATCTCGTCCATGGGGATCTCACGGATCAGCGTCGGAACACCGACGGTCTGCTCGTCGTCACCGGCGAACCAGTCACTGCGACGCTGAGCCTCGATCTGGAAGTGGAACATGGACTGCATGGCCTGATGATCGTCCTCGCGGATGCGCATCTCGCCCTTCGGCGTGTCGAACTCCAGACCGCGGAAGGCATCGATGAGGTCTTCCGTGTCGGTGGAACCACCGGAGGCCCGGATCGCCTCGGTGATCGCCACGGCCTGTGCAAAGCCCTGCGCCGTGAAGAAGTCAGGCGCCGCGTCGTGGCGATCGTAGTGCTCGTCCACCAGCCAGTTGTTCATGTCGTTGTCGACATGCTCGTAGTAGTAGAACGTGGCACCTTCCATGCCTTCGAAGTCGGAGTACCCGACCATGGCGGGGAGGATGTTACCGCCCGTGCTCATGGTGATACCGAAGCGCTCCGGGTTGAGGTCCTGGATACGGCCGAAGGGATTGGTCTGCCCGGCCCAGATGCCGAAGATGTATTTGTCGTTGCAATCGTCACGGTCGCGCAGGGACTCGAACAACCGCTCGGCGGCAGCGGTGAAGTCGGTGGCGTCGGTGGGCAGATACTCCTCGTGCAGGATACGACCACCCTCGGCCTCCATGGCCTCCTTGTATGCGCTCACGCCGTCACGACCAAAGGCGTAGTCCTGTGCGATGGTCGAGACACAGACCCCGTCGTCGCCTATGGCGACGGCGTTGGACACAGCGTCCTGGGAGGAGTTGCGGCCGATACGGAAGATGTAACGGTTGTGATCCGCCCCCGTGATGGCGTCAGCCACGCCTTCAGGGATCATGATCCGCTCCCACTCCTCGGCCACATCCAGCATGGCCAGCGCCACGCCGGACGCGATGGAGCCGACCACCATGTGGGCATCGTCTTCGGCATAGGCTTCTTCTGCCAGCGCCCGGGCACGGGAGGGATCGCCCTGGTCGTCTTTCTGATCGACGTCGATCGGGCGCCCTTCGATCTCCATGGAGCCGTCAGTGGCGTACTCGAAACCCATTTCCATACCACGGGCGACCTGCTCGGCATACGCCTCCAGATCGCCGGTGAAACCGGACACGTGGGCAATGCGAATGGAATCGGCGGATGCGTGGCCGACGGTCAGCGCCGAGGCAGCCACGGCTGCTGTGGTCAGAATTCGCTTCATGGTCTTCTCCTTCCTGGCAATCATATGGTTCTTGTTCGGTGGCTCGTGCCGGCAACTGCGCGGCAACATGAGGCCTGATTCAGTTGTTTTCTCCATCGCAGCCCTTATCACACCGGCACTTGCGTCGATTTTTGGCCGGTTCCGGAATCAAACATGACGATGAAGTCACCTCAAGAGTAGGCCGTCTCCCGACCGGATGCAATAGCCGGTGCACTCCCGCAACGGTGCGCACCCCACCGCGGCGCTCTCGATGGCACACCCCATCAACCCGCTAACGCGGGCGTGCTAAGCTCTGCACCCTGACCAAGACAGCAATTCCTGACCCGCGCCCCCGGAGCGAGGCAAGGGCCGGCGGCACGATTGAGGACGGTGAGATGGCAGGTCACAGCAAGTGGGCCAACATCAAGCACAAGAAGAAGGCCGAGGACGCCAAGCGCGGCAAACTGTTCACCAAGATGATCCGCGAGATCACCGTGGCAGCGAAACTGGGCGATCCTGACCCAGACAGTAATCCGCGCCTGAGGCTGGCTGTCGACCGGGCCCTGGCCGTCAACATGCCCAAGGACAACATCGAGCGCGCGATCAAGCGCGCCTCTGGACAGGATGAAGGCGCCAACTACGAAGAGCCTCGCTTCGAAGGCTACGGCCCCGGTGGCGCGGCGGTGATGGTGGAAACCATGACCGACAACCGCAACCGCACCGTCTCCGAGGTCCGCCACGCGTTCAGCAAGCACGGCGGCAACCTGGGCACCGATGGCTCGGTGGCGTTCCTGTTCAGCCACAATGGCGTGATCACCTTCGCGCCGGGCACGGACGAGGATCAGATCATGGAGCTGGCGCTGGAGGCGGGCGCCGAGGACGTCATCAGCAACGACGACGGCTCCATCGAGGTGCTGACCACGCCGGAGGCGTACATCGAGGTCAGGGATGCACTGGTCCATGGCGGCCTGGAACCGGCGGACGCGGAGGTCACCATGCGCCCCGCGAATACCGTGCAGCTCACCGGCGATGACGCCGGGAAGATGGTCAAACTGCTGGAGCGCCTGGAGGATCTGGATGATGTCCAGCGGGTCTACCACAATGCCGACATTGCCGAAGACGCCTACGCCGAGGCGTAGCCAGGAACCCACGCCGTGACTCGGGTGCTGGGGATCGATCCGGGCTCCCGCGTGACCGGCTACGGCATTCTGGACGCCGACGGCGGCCGCTACACCTACTGCAACAGCGGCGTCATCCGCACCGGAGCGGCGGCATTCCCGGAGCGCCTGCGGGTCATCTTCAGCGATCTCGACGCCCTGATCGGCCAGTACCAGCCGGAACTGCTGGCGGTGGAACAGGTGTTCGTGCAGAAGAACGTGAGTTCGGCGCTCAAGCTCGGCCACGCCCGCGGAGCAGCCATCTGCGCCGGTGTCACGAACGGCCTGGCGGTGGCCGAATACACGCCACGGGCGGTCAAGCAGGCCCTGGTGGGCACGGGCTCTGCGGACAAGGCCCAGGTCGCGCACATGGTGCGGCAACTGCTGGGCCTGGACAGCCCCCTGGCCGAGGATGCCGCCGACGCCCTGGCCGTGGCGCTGTGCCACGTTCATCAGACACCGCTCCAGCAACGCATCCACGCCAGCAGGGGACACAGGGCATGATCGGACGCCTCACGGGAACGCTCGCGGAGAAACACCCTCCTTTCCTGCTGGTGGACGTCCACGGGGTCGGTTATGAAGTGCAGGCGCCGCTGTCCACGATCAGTGCCCTGCCGGCACTGGGCGAGCAGGTCTCGCTGCATACTCACCTCGCCATCCGCGAGGACGGCCACAGCCTTTACGGCTTCGCCTCCGCTCGCGACCGCGAGCTGTTCCGGGCCCTGATCCGGATCAGCGGGGTGGGGCCGAAACTGGCGCTGACGCTGCTCTCCGGCATGAGCGTGGACGAGTTCATTCAGTGCCTGCGCCACCAGGATCCGGCCCGTCTCACGCGGATCCCCGGGGTCGGCCGCAAGACCGCAGAACGGCTGGTCATCGAGATGCAGGATCGGGTCAAGACCCTCGTGGACGGGTCACCGGCTCCGGCCACCGCCGGCACCGGTGCACCGCCAGCGGAGGACGCCGGCGGCGAAGCGATCAGCGCTCTGGTGGCGCTGGGGTACAAACAGGCCGAGGCCACCCGCCTGGTGGAGAAGACCGGCGAGCCCGGCTTGCCCAGCGAAGAGTTGATCCGCAGAGCCCTGCAAAAATCAGTACGATAGGGCACCATTCAAGGGTCGGGCGGCAAACTGGACAGCCGCCCTTGAGAGCAAGCGCCCCGGATAACCCATGATCGAACCCGACCGCGTCGTCACCGCCAACGCCTCGCCGGAAGACGAGGCCCTGGACCGCGCCATCCGCCCGAAGGCACTGGCCGACTACGTGGGCCAGCCCAGCGTGCGCGAACAGCTGGAGATCTTCATCGAGGCCGCGCGACGGCGCGGGGACGCACTGGATCACCTGCTCATCTTCGGTCCGCCCGGTCTGGGCAAGACCACGCTGGCCCACATCGTCGCCAACGAGATGGGGGTCAACCTGCGCCAGACCTCCGGGCCGGTGCTGGAGAAAGCCGGCGACCTGGCCGCGCTGCTCACCAACCTGGAACCCCACGACGTGCTGTTCGTCGACGAGATCCACCGGCTCAGTGCCGTGGTCGAGGAAGTGCTGTACCCGGCCATGGAGGACCACAAGATCGACATCATGATCGGCGAAGGACCCACGGCGCGCTCCATCAAGCTGGACCTGCCGCCGTTTACCCTGGTGGGCGCCACGACGCGCGCCGGGCTGTTGACCGCCCCGCTACGGGCACGCTTCGGCATCACCCAGCGCCTGGACTACTACGGCGAAGACGACCTCGCCGGCATCGTGACCCGCTCCGCGCGGCTGCTGGCGCTCGCCGTCGACGAC
>SLMR01000302.1 GCA_007133445.1 Aquisalimonas sp.
CCACCATCGGGACGATCTGGTGGAGACGCTGTTCCTCAACATGTTCTACGGTGGTCGACTGGCGACCATGCCTCCGAAACTGCGCAGCAACAACGGGCGGCATGTGGTCATCCGACCGCTCGCATATGTTCCGGAGCGCTATCTGGAGGACTACGCAACCCGCAAGGGTTTTCCCATTATTCCTTGCAACCTCTGCGGTTCTCAGCCTAATCTCAAGCGCGCCGAGATCAAACGCATGGTGCAGGCGTGGGAGGCGGAGGATCCGAACCGCCTGAACGTCATTCTGCGCAGCATGCAGAACGTTCGCCCGTCCCACCTGGCGGATACGGATCTCCACGACTTCGAGGGTCTGCAGGGCAGCGCCGATGCGGGCATGCCGGATCCCGTTACCGGCGATACGGATGCCTTCGCCGGCCTGGCGACCGCGCAGGAGGCCCGCGTGGATCTTGAGGCAAGTAACGTCTGACAGCGCGCTGAATCGTTCATGTCCCGAGTGGTGTCAGAGGTATCGCTGAATCTCGGCTGTCCCAGGGAGCGGGCTCGCATCGGGCGATGCCAGCGTTGTTCCGTTCGTCCCCGGTGCCCTGTGTGCACCGACCCATTTAAACCACGGTGACCTTCCGGGCGGAAGTGGCACCGGATGACCTGGAGGCATGGATTCATGAGCACCGAGCACGAACCTCTCACGCCATCGGAAGCACGCGCCTACGAGGCAAAGAGTCGTCGCGAACTGTGGATTGGCCTCGGGATGTTGGTGATGATCGTGGCCGTGGTGATCATCGCCGTGATGGAGTCGCGGTTCCGGGCCTCTCTGGACGACCCGCGCCCCAGCGCCGCGCTGGATGAAACCATGCAGGCGGTGGTTGCCCAGCTGAGCCCCCTGCCCGGGGACGCGCGAGAGATTGTCCTGCGGACTCGTGGCGAGCGGGATCCGCGTTATGAGGTCATCGTCCGCGACGATGACGGCGAGCGGTTGTACGAACTCTCCCGCGGAGCCCACACTGCCGGGCTGATCCAGTACGGCAGCCGTGCCGGTGATCCCATCAACCTCCGCATTGAACTGAGCCTTGACCGGGACGGTAATGTGACAGGGGCCTATCGCCCGGATCGCGCTGTGCCGGTGGAGTACTACCAGCAGGTGGCCGCAGCCGTGTTGCGGGACACCTTCGTGGCCTGGCATGCCCATGCCAGCCATCCGGCGCTGGAGAGCGAAGAGCAGTCCCGGGACACCATCCGCGCCGACTGGGACGCCGTCATGGATTGATGGAACGGGCTTGCCGGACGGCCTCGATGCCACCGTGCGCCTCGCATCCAACTGTGGCAGAATCTCGACGCGCCGGCGGAAAGAGCGACCGGCGCGGCCACTTGCCCCGGTGGCGGAACTGGTAGACGCGCTCGACTCAAAATCGAGTGGCCTTTGGCCGTGGGAGTTCGACTCTCCCCCGGGGCACCAATCCTGAAGACGCCCATCGCGGCCGGCATCTGGGCGCGCCTCTGCGCGAGCCACCCCGGACGCCACGGACTGCCTCGCCCATGCACCGACGCGATTTCCACTACCATCTGCCCGCCGAACTGATTGCCGAGCGCCCGTTGCCGGAACGCCGCGCCAGCCGTCTGCTGTGCCTGGATGGGCGCGATGGCACCGTGGCGGACCGGCGCTTTGCGGACATCACGGCGCTGCTGCGGCCGGGGGATCTGCTGGTGCTTAACGACACCCGGGTCATTCCGGCACGGCTGTTCGGCCGCAAGCGTAGTGGGGGCCGGGTAGAGATCCTGCTGGAGCGCATGCTCGACGGCGATCGTGTGCTGGCTCACTTGCGTGTGAGCCGCGCGCCGGCCATCGGCGCCAGCATCGACCTGGATGGCGGCGGCGTGGCCGAGGTGTGCGGGCGGCAAGGCAGTCTCTTCGTTCTTGCGTTGACCGGCACCGGTGACCCGATTGCTTATCTGGAGGCGCACGGCCACATGCCGTTGCCGCCGTACATTGAACGGGCGGACGACCAGCAGGACCGGGAGCGCTATCAGACGGTGTTTGCCCGTGAGCCGGGTGCGGTGGCCGCGCCCACTGCCGGGCTGCATTTCGACGACGCCCTGCTGCGCGAGCTCGAGACGGCGGGCGTGGAGCAGGCGACGGTGACCCTGCACGTGGGGGCCGGCACGTTCCAGCCGGTACGCAGCGAGCGCCTGGAGGATCACCGGATGCACACCGAGGTGCTGCGTGTCTCCGCCGAGACCTGCGCCCGGGTAACAGCCTGCCGCCAACGGGGCGGACGCGTGGTAGCCGTGGGCACCACGGTGGTGCGGGCGCTGGAGAGTGCAGCCCGGAGCGGCGAGCTGGCACCCTTCCAGGGCGAGACGGACATCTTCATCCATCCCGGTTTCCGGTTCCGGGTCGTGGATGCCTTGATCACGAATTTTCACCTGCCGGAGTCGAGCCTGATCATGCTGGTCAGTGCCTTCGCCGGTCATGAGCACACCATGGCGGCCTACCGCCATGCGGTGGCCGAGCGTTACCGGTTCTTCAGCTATGGGGACGCGATGTTCATTCATCCGCCAACGCCGGAGGCACGCCCGTGATGGAGTTCCAGCGCCTGGCGACTGATGGTGCCGCGCGCCGCGGGCGCCTGACCTTTCCCCGGGGCACCATCGAGACCCCGGTCTTCATGCCCGTGGGAACGTACGGGACGGTCAAGGCGATGACGCCGGAGGAGGTGCGGGATCTCGGGGCGGAGATCATCCTCGGCAACACCTTCCACCTGTGGCTGCGGCCGGGCACGGACGTCATCAATGCCCACGGAG
>SLMR01000225.1 GCA_007133445.1 Aquisalimonas sp.
ACTCCGGCGCCGATCGTCCCGGCGCCGTATACCTGCACGCGCTCGGGAACCGGCCGGTCGAGAGCACGGGCGTCCTCGCGCAGGCGATTCTGCAGCAGATAGGTCCGTACCAGATTCAGTGCTCCGGGCCCACTAATCAGCCTGAGCAAGGACGTGCGCTCCGCTTGCAGGCGATCGCTCAACCCGGCTCCCCCATGCCTGCGCCACAGACGAAGAATGGCGTAGGTCGCGGGGAAGTTCTCCGGGCTGGCTTCTCCGCGGCGAAGCTGATTGTCACGGATCCGGTAGATCAGCCAGCGAAGCGGGGTCCACAGGAGCAGCCGCGTCCAGAAACTGGGGTAATGGCGGCCCGGATCCTTGTTGATTAGTTCGCGGGCCGTGTCTCGCAGCGCGTCCGATGGCACCGTGCGGTCCACCAGCCCCAGCTTTGCCGCACTCGCCGCATCCACCGACCGCCCGGAGGTCAGCAGATCCAGGGCGGCCCAGGCGCCGATCAGCACCGGCAGCCGCGCCGTGGCACCGTGGCAGGGATGCAGGCCAAGGCGGACATCCGGCAACCCCAGCGACGTGCTTGAAGCCTGATCCACGACCCGATACCGGCACGCCAGCGCGAGTTCCAGCCCGCTGCCCAGACACTGGCCATGGATGAGCGCCACGGTTGGCACCGGCAGGCTGGCAATGCGGCCCATGACGGAGTGTCCCCAGTTCATGAGGTTCTCCACATGGTCGATGTCATGCATCAACTGCAGTTCATCGGTGCTGGCGCCGGAGACGAAGCCGGCCTGCTTGGCCGAGAGGATCACCAGGCCGCGGAGCCCCTCCCTCGCCTCCAGATCCTCCACGGCCCGGGTGAGATCCCGCAGCACGCGCAGCGGCATGGTGTTGGTGCTGGCGTCGGCGCAATCCAGGTAGAGCCAGGCGATACCGTCATCATCGTAGTCCAGGCGGCAGTTCGCACCGTTACCGTTACCGTTACCTTTTCCGTTACCGTTCGCCAAAGCGTTCCCCCTCAACGAGCCGCGGGCACGGCACCATCCTAACGGTGAGCCGGCCCGGCAGCGAACGCCGCATGTTGACGCCACGCCGCCCGGTACCCACTATTCCTCTCAACGGCAGCCAGCTACCCGGGAGCGTCATGCGCCGATTCGTGCTCGACACCAGCGTCTTCACCAATCCCCATGTGGCCGTCCAGTTCGGTGAAAACCACACGGAGACCCTGCGCACCTTCCTGGCCCTGGCCCGAAGGTGCCCGGCGGAGTTCTACATGCCGCTGTCGGTCTACGAGGAATTCCGCACCATGCGCGACCTGGAGCCCGCGCTGGCCGGGGATCTGGAGACGGAGATCTGGGTCCGGTCCCCCAGGCGCTTCAGCCTCACCATTCCCAGCGAGGTGCTCTACGAGTTCATCGACGAGGTCCGCGGCCGTATCGACCGGGGCCTGCGCATCGCCGAGGAGCACACGAAACGGGCAGGGGCGTCCACGGACATGCCACCAGAGATCATCACCCACCTGCGCGAGCGCTTCCGCGAGGCCATGCGCAAGGGCCTGGTGGACTCCCGCGAGGACGTGGACGCCGTTCTCCTGGCCATGGAACTCGATGCCGAACTCGCCAGCGCTGACGAGGGCATGCGCAAGCTCGGCAACCGCATGGGCGTCAAACTCGTCACCGCCGGGTATCTTCGCCGGGTGATGGAGAACCTGGCCGGCGATCACGGCTAGTCGAACTGGGAGGCACCCGCCAGGGTATTGGCCAGGGTGCCGGTCATGCGCTCCAGCACGCGCTCGAACTCCAGCAGCCAGTAGCCGCTGGCTTCCTGCATGGGCATGGACTCGTCGATGAGCACGCGCTGGCCGCCGGTGGCCTTGATATGCGCCATGAACATCTCGGCGTAGCGCCGCTCGCGGAACCGGCAGCGGAAACGGCGCCCGACCCGCCCGACCCCGCGACTGCGCCCCACCGCGCGGGTCACACCGTTGATGAACGCCCGCCCGAGGCTGCGTTCCAGGTCCGCGTCGCCGTCCTGGCCGTGTTCGGCGACGAACAGCCCCAGTCGCAACAACCGGTTGGTGAAGTACGCCGGTGGCAGGTCCAGCAGCTGGTCGCCGCAGATCTCGATGTCGGTGATGTTGGAGCGGCCGGTGACGTACTTGGCACGGCCACCGTCCTCCTCGCCCTTGAACACCAGCCCCTCGCTGCGCTGAGCGTCCAGCTCAAGGATCAGCTCCTCCAGAGCCTGGAGATCCGTGGGCTGAAAACGCCCGAAGATCCGGGTGCTGGGCAGGCTATACCCCTCCAGCAACGCCATCTTGTCCGCCTGGGGCAGAAACCCGTCGCTACCCTTGCGCATCATGTCGAACACGAACAGCGCGATGTCCTCGGTCACCTGCGGTGGGTGGCCTTCCAGGTAGGGGTTGTCCGGACCGGCGATCTCGGCGCACACGATGAGTTCCGGATGGTCGTCGAGGATGGCGGTGTCGAGGAGATCCGGTAGCCGATCAGTGCTGAACGCGCAGACGAAGCCGCCGCGACTGAACGCCAGCACCCGGCCTCCGCTGCGCACGATACGGACGTTGAAGCCGTCCATCTTCTCCTCGGCCCAGATGGGGCCGCGATAATGGCGCTGCAGCCCCGCCGACAGCGACTGAACGCGGCCGATGGAGGGGTAACCGGGAATCACGGCGCTATCATCCAGGACGACGCTGCCGCGTCGGAAGCCCGCAACGGTCTCGATGAGGCGGGTATACGGCACGCCGTCGAAGGTGTCGCGGACCGCCTTGCCCTTCTCCACGGCGTCA
>SLMR01000400.1 GCA_007133445.1 Aquisalimonas sp.
AACACGCTGACGATCATCGGCCGCGACAGCCCCTCGAGTTTCGAGATCACCGTCGACGGCGAGATCGACCTGCTCACCGACGATAACGACGCGAACGTAACCGTCGTTTCCGGTTCGACCGTCGAGGGCACGATCGAGACCGGCATCGTTCGGTTCTGGTTCACCGGTGACCTCACCGACGTAACGTTCGTCGATCGCGAGATCACGGGCCTCTCTCCCGCCACCGCCCCGAACGTCCACGTGGATTACCCCGATCCGGAGCAGTCACGATCCTAAGATCAGTACGAACGCGGTCGCTGCCGGGTAGCACGAATACGTCGACCTCAGCTACCCACGGGCCAGTCGCCAATGTGACTCGAGGGGTCGATCCAACAGGATCTTGTAGCGCGACGGCCTTCTGTCGCACAACGCCACCCCTGGCGAACGGAGAGACAGTATGGACGACACGAATCCCGACGAGTACGAGTGGGACGTCCCCGCCGAGTGGATGGCCCCCGTCGACGACGATATCCTCGAGTTGATGACCGAGAACCACATCTTCGCCCCCGACCACATCGAAGAGGAAGACGTCTGTCGGGCTCCGGACGCCTCCTACCGCTGTCGAGAGCTCACAAAGCGCGGCCTCCTGAAAAAGCAGGCGATCGGCATGTACGACATTACGGAGCTGGGAGAGGAGTACCTCGCGGGCGAGGTCGATCCGACCGAACTCGAAGCCAACGACGAGTAACGATCCGCTCGGCGACGAGCGTTCACCTACCCGACTCGAGTATCAAGTATCGACTATCAGCTATCGACACGCTCAGTATCGACGGCGCTGGGAACGTTCGTCTCGAGGAAGGAGACGATGGCGTCCGCGCCGACGAACCCCTCGGCTAGCCGTCCAATTTCCCGTCCGTTCTCGAAACACAACAGCGTCGGAACCGAATCGATCTCGAACCGGTCGACCAGGGAGAGATCGTCGCCTGGGTTCACCAATCCGACGGGAATCCCGGTCGCTCGAGCGACGTTCCCCAACACCGGCTCCATCGCCCGACACTTCGAGCAGCCGCTGGTGTAGCACTCAACGAGCGCGACGGGGTGGTTTTCGAGGAACGCGTCGAGGTTGTCGCCGTCCTCGAGCCGGATCGGTCTGTTCGTGTCGTCCATACGGCTCGTAGCTGCTGGAGCCTCAAATCGATACTGTTGGCAACGGCACCGAGGGATCGGCTGCGGAGAGCGAACTATAGTAGCCACTGCAAGTCAGTGCACACCTGATCGCCAGATGTGTCGGCGATCAGTGTGGAAATCGTTGTGGTTGATACTATAGAGTAGCCACTGCAAGTCAGTGCACACCTGTTCGCTAGCCGTGTCGGCGATCAGCGTTAAATCGTTGCAGTTGACACTATAGTGGCGGATCCACTCGAGTGAATTCACCTGAAACGTCACGCAGAACGGACAGTTTGAACGGCCCACTACCGAACCGGCAAACGCCGGACAGACCCCCCGTCGAAGCCCGTTCTCGCCTCCAGCGGGCCCGCCGTTTCGACCGTAATCGATCGTATATCCGGTCGGACCGCCCACAAGCATAGCAGGTGGCTTTATATTCCGAGCCGGTAGGGAGCGGCGATGACTCGACCCGCAACTACCCATGACAAGCGAACGCCAGTCCCCCGTAAGTCCACCCTCTTCTGCTGGGAGTGCGATCACGCGAGCCCGATCGACGGCGACTGGGTCCGCTGGACGCGGGAGCGACACGAGGAGTACGTCTGTCCCGTCTGCGAGACGACGATCGCGAAGCGTCCGCTTTCCGACGATACCACGCGTGACCGCCGACCGCCGCGGCCGTCCGCGTCCTGGCACCGAGCGGTTCGAACCACGATGCGTGTCTGGCGTGCGAGCGTCGAGATCAGCGTCTCGAGCGTCGCCGCGATGCCCCCCTACCCGATAGGCGGGAGCCGATGAGGCGACGCCGACTGTCATCGCTCGTCCGCCACGGCAACGGGCCGGCCCCACATGGGACGGGATCTCGGTCTCGATCACGCGGTCTCGAGCGGTGACGCGTACAACCATCCATTTTTCACACAGTTTTTCTGTCGTTGTCAGCCCCACTCCCTCATACCGAATATATCAAACCACAAACGTCCAGCTATTCGCCATCGTAGAGATATTCGCCCACAACATTAGAGTTTTAATAGTAGAATCCGTTTGTTGAGGCGAGAAAAAGATGACAAGCGGAAATCTGACGACCGCAGAAGAGGACGTCCTAGACGAGATCGAATCAAAAAACATCGACTTCCTGCGGCTCCAGTTCACCGACATCCTGGGGACCGTTAAAAACGTCTCCGTGCCGGCACGCCAGGCGGAGAAGGCGTTTGCCGACGGAATCTACTTCGACGGCTCCTCGATCGAAGGCTTCGTCCGTATTCAGGAATCGGACATGCGTCTGGTTCCGGATCCGAACACATTCGCCGTCCTCCCCTGGAGACAGCGCGAGGACGGTGCCTCGGCCCGAATGATCTGTGATGTCTACGACACTTCGACCGGCGAGCCGTTCGAAGGCGATCCACGATACGTGCTCAAACAAGCGATCGAGCGGGCCAACGAGATGGGCTACGAGATCAACTTCGCGCCCGAGCCCGAGTTCTTCATGTTCCAAGAGGACGAGGACGGTCGAGCGACGACCGAAACCGCCGACCACGGCGGGTACTTTGACCTCGCACCGAAAGACCTCGCCAGCGATGTCCGTCGCGACATCATCTACGGCCTCGAGGAGATGGGCTTCGAGATCGAGGCCAGCCACCACGAGGTCGC
>SLMR01000128.1 GCA_007133445.1 Aquisalimonas sp.
GAGGACATCAATGACGTTCAGCTCCAGGGCCTCCCGTGAGCCGATACTGGCGGCCTCGCGCACCGCCTTCTCCGCCCAGTCAGCGTTGCGGCCCCGCATCTCCGCCAGGGAGCGGATGTAGGAGACTGCATCGTTGATCATCTTGCGTTCCATGGCAGAGCCTGGCTGCGGGGCGTCGTTGCCGTTGTCCGCCACTTCTTCGGCGCCATTGTCCTCATTGCCGTTATCGTTATCGTCCGCGTCTTCCTCGCGCGCGTCCTCTTCATCCACCTCCGGCATGCCGCCCATCTGCACTGGCGTTGCCGCCCCCACCGTGGTGCCCGGCGCCATGGCCGCGATGTGTGAGCCGTACATGATGTAGGTGCCGGCACTGGTGGCCCGGGAGCCGCTGGGCGAGACATAGGTCACCACCGGGACCGGAGACTCGACGATCGCCTCGACAATGTCGCGCATGGAGTTATCGAGTCCGCCCGGGGTGTTCATGCGCAGCACGACGAGCTTGGCGTCGCGCTCGGCCGCTCGGTCGATGCCGCGGGTGATGTAATCAACGGTGGCAGGGCCGATGGCGCCGCGGATTTCCAGCACGTAACCGCCGGGCGCATCTTCGGCACGGCCTGCAGTCAGCGCCAGCAGGGTAAGCAGTACAATCGCAAGGAATCGTTTCATGACACCGGAGGAGCTGTCGGTAAGTGGGTGGCCCGACAGTCGGGCCACGGCCACTTACCAACATACCGCAGCGGCGCCGGCAACGCCACGAGTGAACACGCGGATCGCCGGCTGCTGCCCGGCTCGGCGCCCGGAGGCACACCTCAGCCCTTCAGGGCTGCGAGCACCTGATCGCGCACATCCTCGACGTCGCCGAGACCGTTGATCGCAACGTACTCCGGCGCCATCGGCTCGCCGCCGTCGGCAAGCTTGCGGTAATAATCCACCAGCGGGCGAGTCTGATCGTGGTAGACCTCGAGGCGCTTGCGCACGGTCGCTTCCTGGTCGTCTTCACGCTGGACCAGGTCTTCGCCAGTTTCGTCGTCCTTGCCGTCCACCTTCGGCGGATTATGCTGGACGTGGTACACACGCCCGGAGCCGGGGTGCACGCGGCGGCCGCTCATGCGCTGGACGATCTCCTCGTCATCCACCTGGAGCTCGACCACGAAATCGAGTTTAATGCCTTCATCCTTGACCGCTTCGGCCTGGCCGATGGTGCGCGGAAAGCCGTCGAACAGGAAGCCGTTGGCACAGTCCGGCTTGGCGATCCGCTCCTTGACCACACCGAGGATGATATCGTCGGAGACCAGGCCGCCGGAGCTCATGATCTTTTCCGCCTCCTTGCCCAGCGGCGTGCCCTCCTTGACGGCGGCTCGCAGCATGTCGCCAGTGGAGATCTGGGGAATGCCGAAATGCTCGCAGATGAAACCCGCCTGGGTCCCTTTGCCCGCGCCGGGCGGGCCCAATAGAATGATTCGCATGACGCTATTGCCTCCTCAGAGAAAGAAATCCTGCCTTGCGCTGCCACCCAACCGCGGCGAATCCATCAGCCTGCGGCTCGACAGGTGGCGGCTCCATGGGCTCCAGTCCCGAGAACCGGACGATTCCCGGGGCAGCCAAACACTGCGCCGGCCGGGGCAGCGCGGCCGCTCGGGCGGACACACACGCCCCCGGCCGAGCAACGACGCGCTGCGCCCAGGCCGGCTGAACGGATGGATTTGCGGCCTGGGACTGATTATTTTTTCGGCGCTGAGCGTAGCACCGGCCCATGCCGACTGCAACGCGGAGCCGGCCTCCGGCATCAACTGGGCGGGCTGCGACAAGAGCGGTGCGGAACTGGCGGAGGCGGATCTCAGCAATACGCTGATGCGCCGGATCAACTTCACCGGCGCCCAACTCCAGGACGCGAACCTGGAACGCGCCGTGGTCACCAACGCGTCCCTGGACGGGGCGGATCTCAGCGGCGCCAACCTGCGTCGCGCTGACTTCGGCGCTTCGCGCCTGGCGCGTGTCCGCTTCGTCGGCGCCAACCTGGAGAACGCCCGCTTCGTCTCCAGCGGCATGCCGGAAGTGGACTTCACCGAGGCAAACCTTCGTGGCGGGCGCCTGGACTCCGCGGATCTCACTGCGGCGCGCTTCACCGGTGCGGATCTCGGCGATACCAGCTTCTACAATGCGCGTCTGCGCGGGGCTGAGTTCTCCAAGGTGACGGCGCCCAATGCCAGTTTTTCCCGTGCCAACATGGAAGGCGCCCGACTACGGGACGCGGACCTCTCGGACGCCAATCTGGAGCATGTCAACCTGGAAAATGCCGACCTGCGGGGCGCCAATCTACGCGGCGCGAACCTGGACAGCGCGGCGCTCGCCGGGGCCGATTTCACCGGGGCCAACCTGGAGCGGGCGGATCTGCGCAATGCCTCAATTCGCGGAACGGTTTTCGATGACGCGAAACTGGGCAATGCCACCTGGGTGGACCGCAGCCACTGTCGCCCGCGCAGTGTCGGCGAGTGCGGCTGAACGCCGCGTCAGGCGCTCTGCCACTCGAAAAACTGATCGTCCAGCAACTCACCGACCGGATCGAACGTCTTTTCACGCACGGTAACGGCACCCGACGCGGCGACCATCACCACGGTGGATGCCCGGGTTCCGTAATCATTGCTGACAATGAACGGGCTGGACAACAGACGCTCCCAGTCCCGGGGCACCCCGGTGTCGGGCAACGCCGCGTCGCCGGCGGGCACGCGATCCATGAACGGTTCAAGAATATTGTCGGTGTAAATGGCACCGCCGGCACGCAA
>SLMR01000218.1 GCA_007133445.1 Aquisalimonas sp.
AGAAGGTGGTGGAGCGGGCGCCGGCGCCGTATCTCACCGAGGCGCAGCGTGTGGAAGTCTGCGACCTGGGGCTCAGGGTCGCGCGCCACGTGGGCTATCAGAACGCCGGGACAGTCGAGTTCCTCATGGACATGGACACCGGCGCGTTCTACTTCATCGAGGTCAACCCGCGCATCCAGGTGGAGCACACCGTGACGGAGGAAGTCACGGGCATCGACATCGTCAAGGCGCAGATTCGTATCGCCGAAGGCGAGCATCTTGCCGCGGCCACGGGCAAGCCCGATCAGGGCGCCATCCAGCTCCGGGGTCATGCCCTCCAGTGTCGGGTAACCACCGAGGACCCGCAGAACAACTTCATTCCCGATTACGGCCGGCTCAGCGCCTATCGCTCGGCCACCGGCATGGGGATCCGGCTCGATGGCGGCACCGCATACGCCGGCGGGGTGATCACGCGCTATTACGACTCGTTGCTGGTCAAGGTCACCGCCTGGGCACCCACGCCGGACGAGGCCATCGCGCGCATGGATCGGGCCCTGCGGGAGTTTCGGGTCCGCGGGGTCTCCACCAACATCCCGTTCGTGGAGAACCTGCTCAAGCACCCCTCGTTCCTGGACAACACCTACACCACGCGCTTCATCGACACCACGCCGGAGCTGTTCAATTTCGACAAGCGCCGGGACCGGGCGACCCGATTGCTCACCTACCTGGCGGATATTACCGTCAACGGCCACCCGGAGACCCTCGGGCGTCCGCGGCCGGCGGCGGGGTTGCCGTTGCCGCGGCCCCCGGCACCCAAGGGTGAACCCGCGCCGGGGACCCGCAACCTGCTGGAGAGGGAAGGGCCCCAGGCCGTGGCGGACTGGCTGGCGAGCCGCAAGGAACTGCTGCTCACGGATACCACCATGCGTGATGCCCATCAGTCCCTGCTGGCCACGCGCATGCGCACCTTCGACATGGCCCGCGTTGCGCCGGCATACGCGGCCAATCTGCCCCAGCTTTTCAGTGTCGAGTGCTGGGGCGGGGCGACCTTTGATGTGGCCTACCGATTCCTCCAGGAATGCCCCTGGCAGCGTCTGCGCCAGATCCGGGAGGCCATGCCGAACGTGATGACGCAGATGCTGCTGCGCGGCTCCAATGGCGTCGGCTACACCAATTACCCGGATAACGTGGTCCGCGCCTTCGTCCACCAGGCTGCTGACACCGGCGTGGACGTGTTCCGCGTGTTCGACAGCCTGAACTGGGTGGAGAACATGCGGGTGGCCATGGATGCCGTGCTGGAAACCGGGAAAATCTGCGAGGGCACGCTCTGTTACACCGGCGACATCCTCGACCCCGGCCGCCCGAAGTACGATCTGGCCTACTACATCGCGATGGGCAAGGAGCTGCGCGACGCTGGCGCCCACATCCTCGGCGTCAAGGACATGGCGGGGTTGCTGAAGCCAGCCGCCGCGCGGGTTCTGTTCCGCGCGCTCAAGGAGGAAGTGGGGCTGCCTATCCACTTCCACACCCATGACACGGGCGGTATTGCCGGTGCCACCATTCTGGCGGCAGCGGATACCGGCGTGGATGCGGTGGATGTGGCCATGGACGCCTTCTCGGGGAACACCTCCCAGCCCACCTTCGGCTCCATCGTCGAGGCGCTCCGGCACACGGAGCGGGATACCGGCCTGGACGTGGCCGCCGTGCGAGCCATCTCCAATTACTGGGAACAGGTGCGTGCCCACTACGCCGCGTTCGAGACCGGCCAGCAGGCGCCATCGTCCGAGGTCTACCTGCACGAGATGCCCGGCGGGCAGTTCACCAATCTCAAGGCCCAGGCTCGTTCCCTGGGGCTGGAGGAGCGCTGGCACGAGGTGGCGCAGGCGTATGCCGATGCCAACCAGATGTTCGGCGACATCGTGAAGGTCACGCCGTCCTCGAAAGTGGTCGGCGACATGGCGCTGATGATGGTGAGCCAGGGCCTCACCCGTGCGCAGATCGAGGATCCGGCAGTGGAGGTGAGCTTCCCGGACTCGGTCATCGACATGATGCGCGGCAATCTGGGGCGTCCGCCTGCCGGTTGGCCGGAGGGCATTCAGAAGAAGGTACTCAAGGGGGAGCAGCCCCTGGAAGAGCGCCCCGGCAAGTACCTGGAGCCCGTGGACCTGGAGGCCGCCCGGCAGGAGATCAGCGACGAGCTCGACAGCGCAACGATCGACGACGAGGACCTGAACGGCTACCTGATGTACCCCAAGGTGTTCACGGAGTACATGCGCCGGCGCGAACGCTACGGCCCCGTCCGCACGCTGCCCACGCGCAATTTCTTCTACGGCATGGAGTCCGGCGAGGAGATCAGCGTCGAGATCGATTCCGGCAAGACGCTGGAGATCCGTCTGATGACCGTGAGCGAGCCCGGCGACGATGGTGACGTACGCGTGTTCTTCGAACTCAACGGCCAGCCGCGCACGGTGCGTGTCGCTGACAACCACGCGAAGAGCAGCGTCGTGCGGGCGCCCAAGGCCGAGGAGGGCAATCGCGCCCACGTGGGGGCGCCGACGCCCGGGGTGGTTGCCTCCGTTGCTGCAACGCCTGGTCGGACGGTCAAGGCTGGGGAGTTGCTGGTCACCATCGAGGCGATGAAGATGGAGATGGGGGTGCACGCGGAGCGGGAAGGTGTGGTGAAGGCCGTTCACGTCCAGCCGGGCAGCCAGATCGAGGCCAAGGACCTGCTCGTGGAGTTCGAGGCTTAGGGGCGGGGGTTACATGGCAACGTCGCCTGGAAATGATGGGTGTGTCGACC
>SLMR01000004.1 GCA_007133445.1 Aquisalimonas sp.
AGTAATCGATATGGCTAATCAGAAGATCCGTATACGATTGAAGGCTTTTGACCACCGGCTGATCGATCAGTCCGCCGGTGAGATCGTCGAGACGGCGAAACGAACCGGTGCCCAGGTGAAGGGTCCGATTCCGCTGCCGACGAAGAAGGAGAAGTTCACGATTCTCATCTCCCCGCATGTGAACAAGGATGCCCGTGACCAGTACGAGATCCGGACCCACAAGCGGCTGATGGACATCATCGACCCCACCGACAAGACGGTGGATGCGTTGATGAAGCTGGATCTGGCGGCCGGCGTGGACGTCCAGATCAAGCTCTACTGAATCGCGTTGCGGGAATCAAAGTGGGCCCCGCCGCCCAACCGGAGTGGCGCGGGCTCTCTAGTCTCTGGAAGAGGTAACGATGGCTATCGGAATCGTCGGTCGTAAACGCGGCATGACGCGGATCTTCACCGAGGAGGGCGCCTCCGTCCCGGTGACCGTTGTCGAGGCCACGCCGAACCGGATCACGCAGCTCAAGACCGCGGACGTTGACGGCTACCAGGCGGTGCAGGTGACCGTCGGCAGTCGCCGGCCCTCCCGGGTGACGCGGCCGCAGGCGGGGCACTTTGCCAGGGCCGGCGTCGACGCCGGCCGTGGGCTGTGGGAGCTCCGCCTTCGCGAAGGCGAGGATGCGGGCGGCCTCGAGGTGGGCGGAGAACTCCGCGTGGATGCCTTCGAGCCCGGCCAGAAGGTCGACGTGCGGGGCACCAGCAAGGGCAAGGGCTTCGCCGGTACCGTCAAGCGGCATAACTTCCACATGCAGGACGCGACCCACGGCAACTCCCGCTCGCACCGCGCCCCGGGTTCCATCGGCATGGCGCAGACGCCGGGCCGGGTGCTCAAGGGCAAGAAGATGGCGGGCCAGATGGGCAACAGGCGCACCACCGTGCAGAACCTCGAGGTGGTCCGGGTGGATGCCGAGCGCAATCTGCTGCTGATCCGCGGAGCGCTGCCCGGTGCGGACGGCTCGGACGTGGTGATCAGTCCCTCGGTGAAAATGCAGGGAAAGGGGGATAGCTGATGGAACTCGCGATTCGCAATCTCAACGGCGGCGAGGCCGGCACCGTGGCGGTGTCCGATCAGGCCTTCGGCCGTGCGTTCAACGAGAATCTGGTGCACCAGGTGGTGGTTGCCTACATGGCCGGCGGCCGTGCAGGCACCAAGGCCCAGAAGAACCGCGCCGCGGTGCGGGGTGGCGGCGCCAAGCCCTGGCGGCAGAAGGGCACCGGGCGCGCGCGTGCCGGCACCATTCGCAGTCCGTTGTGGCGGACCGGCGGTAAGACCTTCGCCGCCAGCCCCAGCGACCACAGCCAGAAGGTGAACCGGAAGGCCTATCGGGCGGCCATCGCGTCCATCTTCTCGGAACTGGCCCGCCAGGAGCGCCTGGTGGTGCTGGAAAGCATCGAGGTGGCCGAGCCCAGGACCAGGGCCATGGCGGCCGTGCTCAAGGGGCTTGACGCCGGACGGGCGCTGATCGTGACCGAAGAGGTCAGCGAGAATCTCTACCTCGCCTCCCGCAACCTGCCCTACGTGCAGGTGAGCGATGTCGCCGGCCTGGATCCGGTATCGCTGGTGGGTGCCGAGAAGGTGCTGGTGACGGTGGATGCCCTCAAGAAGGTCGAGGAGTGGCTGGCATGAACCAGGAACGGCTTTTCAACATCTTGCTGGCCCCGCACGTGTCGGAGAAGGCCGAGCGCGCCGGGGATAGCGCCAATCAGGTGGTGTTCCGGGTGGCGAAGGATGCCAGCAAGCAGGAAATCAGGCGGGCGGTCGAGCAGATGTTCGATGTCAAGGTCCGCAATGTGCAGACGGTGCTGATGAAGGGCAAGGCCAAGAGCTTCGGCCGTATTGCCGGGCGCCGTTCCGACTGGAAGAAGGCCTACGTGGCCCTCGAGGCCGGCCAGGAAATCGATTTCCTGGGCGGCGACTGACGCAAAGATAACCGCGACGGGCGAGAATCATGGCACTGCTCAAGGCAAAACCGACATCCCCCGGCCGCCGCTTCGTGGTGCAGGTCCGCGGCCAGGATCTGCACAAGGGAGCGCCCTATGGCCCGCTGCTGGAGAAGAAGTCCAGAACGGGCGGCCGCAACAACGCCGGGCGCATCACCACGCGGCATCGCGGCGGCGGTCACAAGCAGCGCTACCGCATCATTGACTTCAAGCGCAACAAGGACGGGGTGCCGGGCAAGGTCGAGCGCCTGGAATACGATCCCAACCGCAGCGCCCATATTGCATTGGTACTTTATGCGGACGGCGAGAGAAGGTATATTGTCGCGCCCCGCGGCCTGAAGCAGGGGTCGCCGGTGCAGTCCGGCGAGGATGCGCCGATCAAGCCGGGCAATGCCCTGCCGCTTCGAAACATCCCGCTGGGTACCCAGATCCACTGCGTCGAGCTGCGGCCCGGCAAGGGTGCGCAGCTTGCCCGCGCCGCCGGGGCGAGCGCCCAGCTGGTGGCCCGCGAGGGGAGGTACGCAACCCTGCGGCTGCGCTCCGGGGAGATGCGCCGGGTTTCCGTGGAGTGCAAGGCCGCCATCGGCGAGGCCAGCAACCCCGAGCACAACCTGCAATCCCTGGGCAAGGCCGGCGCCAGTCGCTGGCGCGGTGTAAGGCCGACGGTCCGGGGTGTGGTCATGAACCCGGTGGACCACCCCCACGGTGGTGGCGAGGGGCGGACGTCCGGCGGCCGCCACCCGGTGTCCCCGTGGGGCATGCCGACCAAGGGATACAAGACC
>SLMR01000057.1 GCA_007133445.1 Aquisalimonas sp.
CGACCGGCCGGTGGCGATGATGCAGTCCGGCCTCTCCTCCTGGGCTTCTTCCGGGATGATCTCCGGCGTCGGGTTGGCCATGGCGAACACCAGCGGGTCGCGGGCCATTTTCGCCACCATGCTGCGGGTGAGCACGCCGGGCCCGGAGAGACCGATGAAGATGTCGGCGCCGTCAATGGCGTCATCCAGGGTGCGGGCCTCGGTATCGCGGGCGAAGGCGGCCTTGCGCTTGTCCAGATTGTCACGGTCGGAGTGGATGACACCGCGGGAGTCCAGCATGGTGATGTGCTCCCGCGCCATGCCCAGACTGACCAGCAGCTCCAGGCACGAGATAGCGGCGGCGCCCGCCCCCGAGCACACCACCGTCACGTCTTCCACCTTCTTGCCGACGACGCGCAGCCCGTTGCGCACCGCGGCGGCGGTGATGATCGCGGTGCCGTGCTGGTCGTCGTGGAACACCGGGATGTTCATGCGCTCCTTGAGCTGCTCCTCCACCTGGAAGCACTCGGGCGCCTTGATGTCCTCCAGGTTGATGCCACCGAAGGTGGGCTCCAGGCTGGCGATGATCTCCACCAGCCGGTCCGGGTCGCGCTCGTTGATCTCGATATCGAATACGTCGATCCCGGAGAACTTCTTGAACAGGACGCCCTTGCCCTCCATCACCGGTTTCGACGCCAGCGGACCGATGGCGCCCAGTCCCAGTACCGCCGTGCCGTTGGTCACCACGCCCACCAGGTTGCCGCGGGCGGTAACGCTGGCCGCCTCGGTTTCGTCCTCGACAATCAGTTCACACGCGGCAGCGACCCCGGGGGAGTAGGCCAGCGCCAGGTCGCGCTGGGTGGCCAGGGGCTTCGTGGGCACCACCTGGAGCTTGCCGGGCCTGGGATGGCGATGGTAATCGAGCGCGTTCTCGCGCAGGTCCTCGGACATGCTGTTTCTCCGCTGTTGTTATGGCAGCGGGGCTCGGGCGCCCCGCGCATCGGGAATGGTGCTACTCATGATAACGGCCGCATCAACAGGGTCCACCACGCGGCTGCGGTGGTCATGACGCCTCCAGGAAGCGCCGGAGGCGCCGGGTGAACGCCTCCGGCTGTTCGGCGTGGAGCCAGTGTCCGGCCCCAGGGAGGGCTTCGATGACTGCCTCGGGAAACAGCGCCCGGATGCGGTCATGGGCGGAGGCGGGGACGTAGTCCGAGCGTTCACCGTGCAGAAACAGCGTGGGCCCGCTGTAGCTGGCGTCCCAGCCCGGAAAGTCGGCGATCACCGGCAGGTTTGCCTCCAGGGCAGCCAGTGGGATGCGCCAGCGAAAGCCACCGTTCGCGGATTCCAGGTTGGTGAGCAGGAACTGCCGCAGTCCCGCTTCCGGGATCTCCTCGGCCAGGGCCTCGTTGGCGGCGTTGCGGGAGCCGAGCCGCTGTGGGTCCATGCGCTGCAGGGCACGTAGCAACCGCCTGTGGCCGTGGTCGCCGTAAGCCATCGGGGCGATGTCCGCCACCAGCAGCCGGCCGACGTAGTCACTGTCGCCGAGGGCCAGCGCCATGGCCACCTTGCCGCCCATGCTGTGGCCCACCACCGTGGCCGGCGGGATGCCGTGGTGGTCCATGGTGGCGGCGACGGCCGCGGCCATGGCCGGGTAATCCATGCGCTCCACGTGCGGGGACTGCCCGTGGTTGGGCAGGTCCATGGCCACCACCAGGTGGTCCGTGGCCAGGTCTCGCGCGACGCGGTTCCAGTTGGTGCTGGAGCCGAACAGGCCGTGCAGGATAACCACGGCCGGGCCGTCTCCCTGGATGCGGGTATGCAGTGTCTCGCTCATGAACCGGAGGTGTCCTGGGGTTGTTGCCGCCCGGAGAGAACGGCGAGGTTCTTCAGGTCCTGTACGGCCACGGTCAGCATGGCCAGATCCGCCTGGCCGGCGCCGCTGATATCGTTCAGGGTCTGCTGCAGCCGGGCTGCGGGCCCAGTCACGGTGTCCAGCCACTGGTCCACGCTGTCGGCCGGTGGCAGCGCGGGGTCGTCCTGCTGCAGGACGCTGGTGGCGATCACACGCAGGTAATGCGCGAAGTCGTCCTCGAGACCGACCCGACTGCGCTCTTCCCAGGTGTTGCCGGTTTCCAGGGTGCGTACGGCAGTCTCGACCCGGCGCAGGGCCAGCGCCTGACCGAGCTGGAAGTACACGGCGGCAGCGCGCTCCGGGTCGGCACCTGCCTCCGCGGCGACAATGGATATGTCCAGGGCGGCGGCCAGCGGGTGAAGGCGGGCCAGTCGTTGCGCCAGATCCTCCGGTACCCCCTGATCGGTCAATTCCCGCACCCGCGTCCCGAGGACCTGCTGGTCGGGCTCGGGTAACAGAGTATCCAGCCGGTCGCCCAGCGTCTGCACCATGGTGGCCATGCGTTCGGTGAGTTCGGGGTTGGAGAGGCCCGAAGGAAGTTGTCGCAGAAGCCAGAGGGCGGTGCGTTCGGCCAGCCAGAGGGTCTCGAGCCGCAAGGCCTGCTGCAGGTCGGCAGCAATGGCGTTGTCCTGGGCATCCAGCCCGTCCCAGATCGTCTCCAGCGCGTAGACCTGGCGGGCGGCGAAATAGGCTCGGGCCACATCGCCGGCGGCGACGCCGGTCTTGTCCTGGAGGCGGAACAGGAACCCGGCGCCCATGCGGTTGAGCATGTCATTGGTGACCTGGGTCGCGATGATCTCGCGACGCAACCGGTGGTCCTGCATGAACGCCTGGTGTTTCTCCCGTAGCGGTTTCGGGAAATAGCGGATCA